>CALJEW010000294.1 GCA_938074585.1 uncultured Rhodospirillales bacterium
GGCCCAATAATTCCGATTGATTCCAACCTTCAAAGCGATGGCCCTATTCCAATGGGGGTTGCAGACATGGATTTTTCCAGCCCGCAACCTGTTATTGATGCCCTTTCAGAACGCGCCCGACATGGCATCTTTGGTTATACCAGCGCCTCTGACAATTATTATGCCTCCATCACCAATTGGTTTTTTAAAAGGCATGGCTGGGAAATATCGAAAGATTGGATCAGCACGACGCCTGGTGTCGTCCCAGCTCTTCATTTTGCTATCAAAACGTGGTGCCAGCCTGGCGACAAGGTCCTCATACAAAAACCTGTTTATTACCCTTTTTTCAGATCAATTACGAACGGGGGCTGTGAGATCGTATCGAGCAACCTGATTGAAGAACACGGCAGCTATCAGATGGATTTCGAGGACCTTGAACAAAAGGCTTCTGACCCATTGGTTAACTTAGCTATTCTATGCAGCCCTCACAATCCTGTTAGTCGTGTATGGACAGCAGAAGAGCTTCGTCAATATGGTGAAATTTGTAACCGGCATGACGTAATGGTCATTGCCGATGAAATTCATGCGGACTTGATAATGCCTGGTAATGTCTTTCAACCTTATGCGGCACTTGGGGATTCGTTTGCCAACAACACGATGGTTTGCTCTGCCCCGTCAAAAACTTTTAATCTTGCAGGGATGCATCTGTCAAATATGGTAATCCCTAACTCTGATATCAAACAGGCGTTTGACGCCTATATGCAGGAAACGGGCGTTGCCGGGGGACTAAACCCTTTTGCACTGGTCGCCATAGAGGCTGCGTATCGCGGCGGTGAAGATTGGTTGGCTCAGGTGTTGGTATATATCCACACAAACTATTTATTTTTGAAGCATTACCTCGCCGATCATTTGCCGCAGTTACACCTTACCGAATTGCAGGGAACATATTTAGCTTGGATCGATTTTAGAGAACTTGGGCTTGATCAGGCCGCATTAGAAAAACTAACTCAGTTAGATGCGAAAGTTCTATTTGATGAAGGCCACGTATTTGGGAGAGAAGGTTTTGGGTTCGAGCGCATTAACATTGCTTGTCCTCGCTCCGTACTTGCTCTGGCACTTGATCGATTAAAGATACATATAAATCTGTTGTAAGTATACCTACCCTGCTGCTCTCGTTAATGAGTATCAGCCAACATGCTTATCAACACTTCAGAAAATAACTTGATCGAATGCGGATAAAAGCATAGAGGTTTGGGCTTTTGAAAGCCGTGTTCTAAGTAATGAGAGCTTGTGTTACGAGTTTATCTAGATTTGTGATTCAGTAAATATGTATATTTTTATATAATAATTTTTATTTACAATAAGTTAATATGACCCGTGGGCATATTTTATAATATTTTTGTCAAGTGGCGCAAATGACATAAACAAAACAATGATTAAGCATTTGCCAGAGCCGCCAAGCCTCCCTATATCAGACCATAATCATTTTAAACTCGGAGTTTCTATGTCCCAGTCTGCTTATTCAAAACTTGAAAACCGCTATAACCGTTTGGGCCTTTTGGGTGAAGCGGGAGATGTTTTGCATTGGGACTCCGCCGCCATTATGCCCGCCGGCGCTGCCAAAGCCCGGGGCGAGCAAATCGCGGAATTAAAAGCCATCAGCCACAATTTGATTATTGCCCCCGACACTTCTGATTTAATCGATGCGGCCAGCCAACAATCCGATTTAAATCAATGGCAACAATCGAACCTCAACTTAATTCGACACCACTGGACACGCGCCACCGCAATCCCCGAAGATTTGGTCGTCGCGTTATCTAAGGCATGTAGCGAGTGTGAAGCCGTTTGGCGCGATGCTCGGGCTAAAAATGATTTCAAAAGAGTTCTGCCCTATATGGAAACCGTTTTGGAATTGATCAAACAATCAGGAACCGCCGTTGCTGAAAAACTTAATCTTCCCCTATATGATGCGTTGTTGGGCGAGTTCGAGCCGGGCGCGCGCTCAGCCGAAATTGATCCAGTATTCGATGATTTAACCGATTGGTTTCCAAATTTTTTAGACGACGTTTTGGCAGCTCAAGATGCCCGCCCCGCCATCCGAATACCCAAAGGACCCTTTGCAATTGATGTACAACGCGAACTCGGCATCAAATTTATGGACGCACTCGGCTTCGATTTCAATTACGGCCGCTTAGATATCAGCCTGCACCCATTTTGTGGGGGCACGCCAGATGATGTTCGGATCACAACGCGCTACGATGAAGATGATTTTACATCTGCCCTAATGGGTGTTTTGCACGAAACCGGCCATGCCATGTATGAACGCGGGCTACCCATCGATTATCGCCGCCAACCGGTTGGCAATGCCTTGGGAATGAGCATGCATGAAAGCCAGTCGTTACTAGTTGAAATGCAAGTCTGTCGGTCATCAGAGTTTTTAGAGTATGCAGCGCCCCTAGCCAAAAAAGCGTTCAACGGCACAGGTTCTGCTTGGGGTGCAGATAATTTATATCGGCTTTATACCAAAGTGGAACGCGGATTTATTCGTGTTGATGCGGATGAAGTGACCTACCCGGCCCACGTTATTTTGCGTTATCAGCTCGAAAAAGCACTGATCAATGGTGAAATGAAGCTAGCTGATCTGCCTCAAGCTTGGAATAAAAAGATGCAAGATATGCTAGGGATCACGCCCCCAACCGACACATTGGGCTGTATGCAAGATATCCATTGGTACGACGGTGCATGGGGTTATTTCCCGACCTATACATTGGGTGCCATGACTGCTGCTCAAATTTTCCAAGCCGCAAGCCAAGCCAAACCGGCCATTAACGCTGGCATTCCAAAAGGGGACTTCAAACCATTAATGGCTTGGCTGCGGTCTAATATCCATTCAAGCGGTTCCTTAATGCCCGCATCAGAGCTTTTGACCAAAACAACAGGCCACACCCTTGACCCCAGCGTTTTCAAAGACCATCTAAAACGTCGGTACTTACCATAAAGATTTAAGAAAAACATGCAGGTAAGCTTCGACTTGGCGAGCGTGTGGTTTTAGAAACCTATCAAATGGATTAGGTGCAGTCGCCACCCGCCGGTGTTGGCAGCCGGATGCTGGGTCGCCAAGCCGCAGAATTTCAGCGTTCAACGTCCGCCGTTAAGTATGAGCTGGAAAGTTTTTTTGAGACCCATACCCACAACCCCGATGAAGAGTTTTTGGTTTTAGATGGTTTGTTTTCTGATGAAATGGGTGACTTTGGCCACGGCATCTATGTTTGAAACCCCATCGGTTCTAGCCATCAATCCCACAGTAAAGATGGCTGCACCATACTTCTAAAGTTATCGCAAAAGGTTGCAGATGATACGGAATTTGTATGGATAGACACCCACAAAATCGCACTGCATCAGGGCATGGTTGATGGATTATCGGTCATGCCGCTGCATTCCTTTGGAACCGAAGGCATCGCTTTTGGTCGAATGAGCACTGGGTTCTCAATTTACCGTGCATTCGCATTTCAATGGCAAAGAGGTTTATTTCACTGATGGTGTATTTGAAGATGAACACGTGCGATATACAAAAGGCTCATAAATCAGAAGCTCCCCAGTCAGCCATCATGTCCCTTATAGTAAAGAAGGTTGTTTAATTTATTTACAGACAAGGCACTACCCGATTCAGCTCCATAAAGCCCCTTAGAACCTATGCCTTTGCTTGCCTCATCCGGGGTCCACGACTAATCTAGGACACCTTTTGAAATACCGTTATGATCGAGGATGATGTGAAGTATATTTCAACCCGTGGCACAGCCGCTGTTTTAGAATTTGATGATGTCTTATTGGCCGGTTTGGGCCGTGACGGCGGGTTATATGTACCAGAATCTTGGCCACAATTTGATGCTGCTAAGCTTGAGCAATTAGAAGCCCTTTCTTACAGCCAATTGGCCTTTCAAATCATCAAACCGTTTGTTGGTGATAGCGTTACGGATGAAGACCTGAAACGGATTTTGGAAGGGGCTTATACAAACTTCGATACAGAAGAAGCTGTCGCCCTAAAAGAAATTGGTGAAAACGAATATTTGTTGGAACTTTTCCATGGCCCAACCATTGCCTTTAAAGACATGGCAATGCAGGTTTTGGGGCCGATGTTCGATCAAGTATTGAAGCAAAAAAATCAACGTATCACCATTGTTGGCGCGACTTCTGGCGATACCGGATCAGCGGCTATTGAAGCCTGCCGGGACCGCGATGCGATGGATATTTTTATACTATATCCAGAAGGCCGTGTATCAGACGTTCAACGCAAACAAATGACCACGGTTAAAGCCGACAACGTGCATTGCATTGCTATTAAAGGCACCTTTGATGATTGCCAGGATATGGTCAAAGCCTTATTCAATGACGATGAGTTCCGTGACAAATGGAACTTAAGCGCTGTCAATTCCATCAACTGGGCCCGCATTGTTGCTCAGATCGTCTATTATTTTTGGGCGGCCCTACAGGTTGGCGGAACAGATAAGCCGGTTTCCTTTGCGGTTCCAACCGGCAATTTTGGCAATGTGTTTGCAGGATACTGTGCCTACAAAATGGGCCTGCCCATCAAAAAATTGATAGTCGGCGCCAACAGTAACGATATTTTGTCGCGCTTTTTTGACAGTGGTACCATGGAAATGAAAGGCGTTCACCCAACCATAAGCCCCAGCATGGACATTCAAGTTTCCAGCAATTTTGAGCGTTTGTTGTTCGATTTGTATGAGCGTGATGGCGCTGCAGTCAAGGAATCCATCGATATCTTCCGGGAAACCGGGAAATTTAACGTATCCGAAGCGCAGCTTAAACAGGCCCGCAAGCTTTTCGATAGTGCGCACTTTGATGATATCGAAATCAAAGCGATGATTGCTCAAGTTTTGGATGAATCCTGCGTATTGTTGGATCCCCATAGCGCCGTTGGCGTTGCAGCGGGCCGGGCTAAACGCGGAAACACCAAAACACCAATAATATCTCTGGCTACCGCGCACCCCGCTAAATTCCCTGATGCCGTAAAAGATGCTTCAGGTCAGCACCCCGAATTGCCAGAACATATGCGCTATTTATTTGAGCTGGATGAAAAGACAGATGTTTTAGAAAACGATTTAGATAAAGTCCGTGCGCATATTGTTACAACTCTTGAAGGCAATGCTTAATGGATATTCAAGTTACCACGCTAGATAACGGGTTGCGCGTCGTCACAGACCCCATGCCCAACGTAGAAACTGCATCCGTTGGAGCTTGGATTGATGTTGGCACCCGCCATGAAAAATCATCGGTCAATGGCATATCGCACTTTCTTGAGCATATGGCATTCAAGGGAACAAAGCGTCGTTCTGCTTATGACATCGCTGTTGAAATTGAAGCAGTTGGCGGGTATTTAAATGCTTATACATCGCGTGAAAACACAGCCTATTACGCCAAAGTGTTAAAAAATGACACTCCGTTGGCGGTCAATATTATTGCTGATATTTTACAAAATTCGACAATGGATGCGGAAGAATTGGAGCGCGAACGCGCCGTGATTATTCAAGAAATCCACCAATCCTTCGACACCCCCGACGATATTGTTTTCGACTACTTTCAAGAAGCCGCTTACCCCGGCCAAGCCATGGGCCGCCCCGTATTGGGCTCGGCTGATTTGGTTCGATCCATGGACCGCGATACCGTGTTGAATTATATGAGCAGCCATTATTCTGGCCCTCGCATAGTTTTTGCGGCTGCAGGGAATTTGGATCATGATCATATTGTCAAAATGGTAGAAAAAGAGTTTTCTCACCTGCCCGAAACATCTGAACTTGAAAAACAAACGCCGAATTATACCGGCGGTGACTTTCGCGACAATCGGGATTTAGAGCAAGTCCACCTTATTTTGGGTGTCGACGGTGTTTCCTATTCAGATGACGATTTTTATGCCGCATCCGTTTTATCAACGCTGTTTGGTGGCGGAATGTCATCGCGATTATTCCAAGAAATTCGCGAAAAGCGTGGCCTTGTGTATTCCATATACGCATTCTTATCGAGCTATACCGACGGCGGTGTATTTGGGGTCTATGCGGGCAC
>CALJEW010000295.1 GCA_938074585.1 uncultured Rhodospirillales bacterium
ATTACATTGTTGATGGCATTGAAATGCCAGCAGCAGAGATGTCAGAACAAGAAGCCCAAGCCATTCACATCAAAAATTTACAGCTTCTGATGTTTGCACCCAATAGCAAAATTGACGCGTTGAGTTTGCATATTCACCAAACCAACGTCGCCCGGGGGCGAATAAAAAGCCGCCGATTGTCTGTCACCGATGCGTTGATGAAAGCCCTACCCCATATTAAAGCGCGAATTGGCGGTATTTGGGGCGAACTGGATTCGACGGGGGGCGGCTTGGATGCTATCCATAAACGCGCAGCGATCTTTAGGCAGCAGCAACCGGGCGCACCATTCGATATCATTGACGGCGCAGGGCATTGGGTTATGTATGAACGACCAGATACTTTTACTCAAACATTGATAAAGCAACTTAATTCTTTTGATTAATAGGATACTTCCATGCACACGCGCTACCTAGACGACTTTACTGTTGGCGAAATTTTCGTGAGCCGATCTGCAAGCTTAACAGAAGCTCAGATTATGGATTTCGCTTTGATGTGGGACCCACAACCCTTCCACATCGACAAACAAGCATCACTCAAAGGCACATTTGGCGGTATTATTGCCAGCGGCTTTCAAACCCAAGCCCTAGCATTTCGCCTATTTTACGATTTAGGTTTGATTGCAAAATCAAATATAATCGGCTTAGGCGTTGATGAAGTGCGCTGGCCAGCACCGGTTTATCCTGATGACAGTTTACGCAATCGCGTAGAAGTTCTCGAAGTGACCCCATCCAAATCAAAACCAAACCGAGGAGTTTTGAAACTAAAACACACAATGCTAAATCAAAACGACATTGTGGTTGTGACGTTTATTACAATCAAAATGTTAAAGCGCACTGCAGAATAACAAAGCTCAGAAGGCACGGCGTTTGACGCCATAGTTGCATACGATTATCTATTACTTAATGGGTCTTCAGACTTCGCAGTTTCAAAAACTAAGTGCATAATTTACGAGTTATATAGGCCAGATGAGGTTATCAAAAATTTCTAGTCGCTTTTGTCAAATAGACCAAACATTCAGCATCTCCCTTATACGATTTAATTAAGTATATATCCTCTAAACTAGTTCAAATGCCATGTTTTCCAATTATTTTTTATGCTGTTCATGCTAATTAGAGGTGTTATCGTGTTTGCAGTGCAACATCGCACTTGCGATAATGCGTTTCGAATTAGGAACAGCTTATATGTTTTACCAAGCTTTTGAGTTAACTCATGCCGCTTTGGCCCCTTATCGCGCCATGAGCCAAATTGCAGAACACATGAACGCGTGTATATACAATCCCGTTTCAAATACGCCCATGGGAAAATCTATTTCAGCCGTCTGTTCCGTCTTTAATTCCATTACAAAGCGATATAGCAAACCCGAATGGGACATTTCAGAAACAATCCAAAGCAATAAATCTCTAATTATCCATATTGAAACTGTTGATTCGACTCCGTTTTGCAACCTGATTAAATTTCAAAAGCAACAATCTCCCAAACAATCCGCAACCGACCCCAAAGCCCTGATTGTTGCCCCCTTATCCGGCCATTACGCGACCCTTTAACGCGGCACAGTCAGCGCGATGTTTCCAGACCACAATGTCTATGTGACCGATTGGCACGACGCACGTAATGTTCCCTTATCGGCTGGTGATTTTGACTTGGAAGACCACGTAGATACGCTCATCGGTTTTATTCAGTTTTTAGGGCCTGACATCAACATTATTGCCGTTTGCCAACCTTCTGTTTCTGTTTTGACGGCAGCGGCAATCATGGCCGAGGACAACGATCCGTTTCAGCCAAAAACAATGACCTTAATGGGTGGACCTATTGATACAAGGGTCAACCCAACAGCCGTCAACTGGCACGCTGAAAACCACGACATTTCTTGGTTCAAACAAAATGTGATCTCCCGCGTCCCGTATCCTCACGCTGGGGCTATGCGCTCCGTTTATTCAGGGTTTCTTCAGTTGTCTGGGTTTTATGTCAATGAATTTAGACCGCCATGTGGAGCCCATGTGGGTTTGTATAACCATTTAATCGATGGCGATGTCGATTCAGCACATCAACACCGTAGTTTTATGACTAATATCTATCGGTTATGGATTTATCGGCTACATTTTTCTTACAAACTATTGATGTCGTATTTAAAAACCATAAGTTAGCCAAAGGCGAGATGAGGCATCGTGGGCGAGCGGTTGACCCAAGTAAAATAACTAAGACAGCTCTGATGACTGTTGAGGGCGAAAACGATGATATTTGTGGCGTTGGACAAACCAGTGCGGCTCATGCCCTGTGTTCTCAGCTAAAATCATCACAAAAGATTGAATTCGTTCAACCGGGTGTTGGGCATTATGGCGTATTTAATGGCCATCGCTGGCGTGAAGAAACGCAACCGAAAATCGCTAAATTCATCCAAGACCAAAAATAATACATTTCTTTTTGGGCACTCTTTTAGCCAAGCAATTTTATTGCATTGCATAGACAGCAGCCGCTTTGATAATCTAAGGTCTTAACCAAACCCTTTAGGAGATCATCATGAAAACCCGTGCCGCTGTTTTGCTAGAAAGCAATCGTCCCAAGCCGTATGGGAGCTCTAAACCGATTAAAATAATAGAGATCGATTTGGAACCGCCCAGAGAAGGCGAAGTGTTGGTTAAAATGAGTGCCGCGGGCGTTTGTCATTCAGACCTGTCTGTTGTTAACGGAACCCGCGTTCGCCATTTGCCCGTTGTGTTAGGGCATGAAGCTTCAGGTGTGGTTGAAGAAGTTGGCGCTGGCGTTAAGAACTTCAAATTAGGCGACCGAGTGGTCTTTGCTTTTTTACCATCGTGTGGCAATTGCGGTGAATGCTTGTCGGGTAAACCATCAAATTGCGCGCCCGGTCATGCAGCAAATGCAGCCGGAACACTATTAAACGGCGCGCGGCGATTATCCCTAAACGGAAAATCCCTTGCCCATCAGGCCGGTGTATCGTGTTTTGCTGAATATGCAGTTTCTTCGGAACGTTCATTAATCAAAATCAATGATAGCATTTCATTGGATGAAGCCTCTTTATTCAGCTGTGCCGTGATGACCGGAATTGGTGCCGTTCTCAATACAGCCCAAGTTAGGCCAGGTGCTACAGTCGGTGTTGTTGGTTTGGGGGGCGTTGGTTTGAATGCGCTTTTGGCAGCAAAAATGTTGGGTGCTGAAAAAATTATTGCCATTGATCCGGTCGACAAAAAATTAGCGCTGGCCCTTGAATTGGGGGCAACACATACCTTTAATGCAAATGATCCCTATTGCGTTGATTCAGTCCGCGATGCAACAGATGGCGGCGTTGAATATGCGTTCGAGATGGCCGGTTCGGTTGCGGCCATGGACACAACATACCGCATCACCAGGCGCGGTGGCACATCGTGCTCGTCAGGGCTTAGCCATCCAGACCACCAATTTTCCTTATCGCACCTCAGTTTGGTTGCTGAGGAAAAAATAATAAAAGGCAGTTACATGGGATCTTGCATACCGGCTCGTGACATTCCACGCTACATATCAATGTATCAACGCGGCCTATTACCCTTAGACAAATTGATCAGCGCCCACATAAAGTTAGATGACATCAACGAAGCTTTCGATACCCTTGATGCGGGTGAAACAGTTCGGCAAATCATTACCTTTTAAACCAAAAAATAGATGGAGGCGGATACCCATTGCGGTTTTATTTAATTTCGCTTAAGATTTTAAAGAAGAGCCAAATTTTGACGATCGTTTTCTTTACTGAAACCCTTTCGTCTTCATAAAAAAGGCCTAAAAACAAACACGCGACAGTCGCAAGTTTAGTAAACAGGGAAAGAGAAAGAATATGCCGAGCGGTACTGTAAAGTGGTTTAATGCTACAAAAGGGTTTGGTTTTATCGAGCCATCAGATGGCGGAAGTGACGCCTTTGTCCACATCACGGCTGTGCAACGCGCAGGACTTGATGGGCTTAGAGAAGGTCAAAAAGTTGAGTACGAGCTAATTCCGGGGAACAACGGAAAAGAAGCTGCAGACAATTTGGTTGCACTTGATTAAACTAGTATAAAGAATTGAATTAGAGAAAAAGAAAGCCCTTGGCTCTCTTTTTCTCTAAAAACACTTCGCACCACAGGTCTTTATTTAGATTTTAGCGCCAATGATTGTGGGTGGGCAAAGATACGGTTTTGATCATCGAACGCCCACGGACGGCCTCTTGCATCGACAGCAACCCCCACCATTGAGCCCTCGAAAACATCCCACCCCCGAC
>CALJEW010000296.1 GCA_938074585.1 uncultured Rhodospirillales bacterium
ATTTCGCATCTTTAAAAAAAGAGGCCTCCTTATCAGGCAATTCAGAATTAGATGTCCACGTCAACTGGATTGATTACGCGGGCCTTGGAATCTCTAGCCCATCTGCACTAATGGAGAAAGCAATTGCCGCGCTCCAGACGGTTGGAATGGAGGGGGAGATTTTTGACATGGGAATACGCCGAGTTATTGACCCTGATAAAAATCCAAAATTAGCTGCCGGTATTTTAGATGTACGAAAAACATTTAAGCAAAGCCTTAAAGATCCTATTATTGCCGATTTAGTCCAAGTTTTTGACCATGATTCCTATAACGACAATGCATCTGTTGCAGAGAATATCCTGTTTGGAACACCGAAGGGGAAAGACTTCCAGATTGATAATTTAAGCCAACATTCATATGTCATTGAAGTTCTTGAAAAAGTTGGGTTGACCAACGATTTTCTGGACATGGGGTTATCCATAGCTACTTTAACCGTTGATTTATTTAAAGACCTCCCCCCCGGCCACGAGTTTTTTGAACGCTTCAGTTTCATTGAAGAAGACGCACTAGCAGAAGTCCAGCGCATTTCTATGTTAGCTGCAAATAAAGGCGTCCAGAATCTTGAATCAGATGATAGAAAACAACTTACAGCCCTTCCGTTCAAACTCATTGTCGCCAAGCACCGGCTTGATCTAATTGATGATAAAATGAAAATTTTGATACTCAAAGCACGCAATACTTTTGCCGAAGGTTTGCCTGAAGAATTATCCAATTCTATCGAATTTTTCGATGCCACAAAGTACAATTCATCGAGTAGCATTCTAGACAATGCTTTATTTGGAAAAATTTTCAGCGACAAGTCCGACAGCGATATAAAAGTGGGAGATTTGATCACACGTATAATTTCTGAACTTGGATTGCGAAATGCCGTTCTCGAAGAAGGTCTTGGATATGATGTTGGCGTTGGTGGCAAGCGATTAACCCAAGCCCAACGTCAAAAAATCGGTATCGCCCGTGGCTTGCTTAAAAATTCACAAATAATGATTATTAACAATGCCATAGCAACCCTACCTAAATCAGATCAAAACAACGTAATGAATGCCGTTAAGTTGGCGACTAAAGATAGGGGATTAGTGTGGATTACCGACGATGAAGAAAGTATTACAAACTTTGATATTATATTGGCTACATCAGCTGGACGTATCAATGAACACAAAGAAAATGGGGGCAAACCCACAAGTGCTCCCGCCAAACAAGAATCCGAAAAATCGTCAGAGCTCGGTGATGAAGTTGGGCTGTTTGCTGGCATCCCCTTCTTTGCAAACTTGGATCGCTCGACATTAAAATTATTGGCCTTTACCAGTGAAAGAAAAGTATTAAAACCCAAAGAAGTTCTTTTCAATCAAGGTGATACCGGTGATGCAGCATATGTCATTGCTGAAGGTGAATGCGATATTATGGTCACAACGGCAACGGGACCAATAAAAATTGCAAGCTCATCAACGGGCGATGTTATTGGGGAATTGGCTTTATTGTGTGATGCACCCCGTACAGCTACTATCCAAGCCACCGGTTACGTAACCGTATTACGAGTTTCCAAAGATGTCTTTTTGCAATTAATTAACGATAATCCGGAAATAAGTGCCCATTTAACTAGGATTATTGCTAGCCGACTTGAAAAAACAATGCGTGGAATTAGTGGTCCAGCAACCCCACCAATCCATCAGGACGTTGCAGGGTCTCCTTCTATATAGGCTTGTTATTTAATCGGGTCCAAACATCCAAAATTATGGATGTGGTTTGAACTTAAATTCAAATGTCGTAATCATGGATTTTGGCCCTGTTTTAGTATCTCTGATGGAACCGGGAACTATCATTGAGCAACAGGTCCTCAAAGAAACAACCATTCGCTTAGAAGATGCCACACGAAAATCAGCTTCCTTAGTCAGCTTGGGCAATGAATCCTATGGCATTTGTAATCAAAACTTACATTACAAATGGCGGAACCCAAACCGTTATTAATAACTTAAGCTTCCTCTTGTAAGAGCCAATTTTTGTAAGCAATGCTCAAAAAAACCTATCAGAGAAAGTAACTTTTGATTTTTATTCAATCTCAGAAGGGAATTCTAAAACATACGTAAATGAAGTTAAAAAGAGATGGAAGTTAAATTAACTGTATAAGCCTATTGAACATAGATTCAGAGCTATGGCACACACTTGGTCTATAGCCTATAGAGCACTATAATCGCAGATAGAGATGAAAGGGCTGAGCGCTTTGTTGCATTCATTAGATGTTGCATATACAAAATTTTTGGGACGCTGGACCCATTGGGTTTCTGCTAAGCCTTGGGTTGTCGTTATTGCAGCCCTTGGTCTGACCATTGGAAGCTTACAGTATTTAAGCCAAAATATCGCCATTGATACATCAACCGGCGACATGCTGTCCGATAAACTTGATTTTCGTAAATTTAACAGTGAAATGGATGCTGCGTTTCCACAGTTTTCAGATAACTTACTTGTTGTTATAGATGGGGAATCGATTGATTTAGCTGATCAAGCAGCACTTAATTTAGCAGAGGCCATGCGGACAAAACCAAAAGTATTTGGAAGCATTTATGATTTAGCCGGAGAAGAATTCTTCAAAACAAACGGCTTATTGTATCTCGATATTGATGAGTTATACGAACTCAGCGATAAATTGGCAGAATCACAACCTTTTTTGGCATCTTTATGGCGCGACCCAAGCTTGCGCGGGTTGTTCGATCTTTTAGGCAAAGCCATGGATGCATCGAAAGCATCAAAAGCCAGCACACCTATTGAAATTACCTTGTTATTAGACCGTATTCGCACCATTGCTGAAGCACAAAGCCATAGTAAATTCTCTGAGTTATCATGGCGTGAAATAATGCAGGGGACTGACACAGGAGGGAATGCAAAACGTCGTTTTTTGTTGATCCAACCCGCTCTTGATTTTGGCTCCCTGCAGCCCGCATCTGATGCCATGGACGGTATCAGAGACTTGGTTGAAAAATTAAAATTAACTAAGGACAATGGCCTTCTTGTTCGCCTTAGTGGTTCAGCAGCGCTTGAACAAGAAGAACTTGAAAGCGTCGAACAGGGCATGGGAACGGCTAGCATTTTATCGTTCGTGCTGGTGATAGGTTTATTAATGGTCGGGTTACGCCGGGGGTGGCTAGTTATCAGCTGTTTAATCACCTTGGTAATGGGGCTAATTTGGACCGGGGCATTTGCTATTCTAGCACTGGGTTCGCTTAATTTAATCTCGGTTGCTTTTGCTGTTCTATTCATCGGCCTTAGCGTTGATTTTGGCATCCATTACGCACTTCGTTACCAAGAAGGCATTTCTCGTGGACAAAACGCCAAAGAGGCTCTGACGAGTGCTGCTCATAGCGTTGGTGGTGCCTTAACATTGTCAGCTATTGGCGCTGCCATAGCTTTTTACT
This sequence comes from uncultured Rhodospirillales bacterium, assembly GCA_938074585.1. Classification (GTDB taxonomy): domain Bacteria; phylum Pseudomonadota; class Alphaproteobacteria; order Rhodospirillales; family Casp-alpha2; genus JABMNT01. Next base: position 3,444 of record CALJEW010000296.1, read on the forward strand.
CGTTCCTACCAACCGATTACAACGGATTGGCTGAATTAGGCATGATTGCCGGAACCGGTATGTTCATAGCCTTTTTGGCAAATATCACCCTTCTACCCGCGTTGCTTGTACTCAGGCCCTTGCAACCGACACAGGGTAAAAGAACCAAGGTCCGAAGCCTAATCCTTCAACGGATCATAGTCACAAATGCGAAAACAATAACTTGGAGCTTTATTCTCGCCGCTGCTGTTGCCCTATTTGCAGTTCCAAACGTCGTCTTTGACTTTGATCCTCTAAATTTAAAAAACCGCCAAACAGAATCAATGGCAACATTAATCGATTTAATGTCAGATAGTCGTACAAGCCCGTACACAATTGATATACTTGGTAAAAATTTAAAAGAAAGTCAGCATTTAGCCAAACTTTTATCAGCCCTAGATGAAGTATATAGCGCTGAAACCATTGCCGATTACGTACCCCAAAATCAGGACGAAAAATTAGACATCATTATGTCCATGGCTTTATTCTTATCACCTGCATTCAGCGCTACCCCAATAGCAGCTCCATCCCTTAAAGACCAACAAGCTTCAGTGAACCGTTTTATTGAAAAGTTAAAATCCAGCAGCACTCCTTCAAACCAGAAAAGTGCCAATGGGTTGGCTTCAAACCTCGCAAAAGTGAGTTCAACAGAAACGGGTATCTTAGAATTTGAACAACGGCTATTAATTCATTTACCCGCACAATTGAGCTCTCTAAAAACCTCACTAAAAGCAAGCGCAGTCACGCAAGCAGAGTTACCTAAATCTTTATTGGAGCGTAAAATAGCCAAAGATGGGCAAGTTAAGATTGAGGTCTTTCCGAAACACGACCTTTCAGATCGTGTTCGCCTTACTCAATTCGTTAATGCAGTTCGTACTTTGGCCCCAAAAGCAATTGGCGCCCCGGTTGTCATTTTGGAAGCAGGCCATGCCATTTTAGGCGCTTTTTACCAAGCTGGTATCTTATCTATAACCTTGATTATGATCATGTTATTTTTGATCTTTGGCCGCGTGCGCGATGTACTTTTGGTGTTTGCTCCGCTTGTATTAGCAGGGATATTCACCCTAGCAGCCAGCACTGTGTTTGGTTTAGCCTTCAACTTTGCCAATGTGATTGTATTGCCGCTGTTGTTTGGATTGGGCGTGGCAGGGGGGATTCATTTGGTTACACGTGCTGTAGGTGAGGAAACGGAAAATATACACTCATCAACACCCAGAGCCATATTATTTAGCGCCCTCACCACCATGGGGTCGTTCGGATCCATTGCCTTATCCCAGCATCCTGGAACGGCCAGTATGGGATTATTATTAACGATAGCAGTCACGTTGACCTTGCTTTGTACATTAATCTTTTTACCAGCGCTTATGGCGTATGGGAAATCAGTTCGATAAAAGCGAATCAGTTTTAGCGTTTAAGAGAGAAATCAGGCCGGCAACACCGACATTTTTAAGGACAGAACGGTATTCAGAGCGTTTCCGGGCCAATTCACTAAACCCGGCATCAAATAAAACGTCAACAACCTGCCATTGCCCTTTAATTTCGCGAAAAACGTATATCAATGTCACACTTGAGGTATCTGGGTTAACAATTTGAGTTTCGACAAGTGTTGTTTTTTGTGGTCCCGGCTTTGTTCCAATTGTTTTAAACCGTTGTCCTGAAAAGCCATCAAACTGGGTTGCGTAGGTGGCAATAGTAAAGCGCGAAAAGGCAGATGTTAACTGGGTCTTTTCTTGGTCAGATGTCCTTTTCCAAAAAGCACCTGATGCAATCTGGATCATCACTTGCATGGAAAAGACGTGAGATAAAACAGGTTCAAGTTTTTTATATCGTCCCAAAATACCAAGCTGATCCGCATCTTTCATGACAGATAAAAGAACACCATGAAATTGCTCAACTTGAGTGTAGGGGGGCGGTTCACTCGCGTTGACTTGAAAAGGTTCTGAAAGCGCCAGAAAAAGAAGTAAAAAACCGAACACGAATTGAGCAATTGATTGAATTTGTGGGGCTAAGCGTTTTATCATAAAAAAACCAGACTTTCTAGTTATTGAGCTGTTTTTACATTCAATAATTCGTTGGATTTATTATCCATCAAACCAATTAACCCAATAGCACCTTCATTTTTTAAAATTTGATGATATTCAGATCGTTTTACCTTTAACTCACTAATACCGCCATCAAGTACAACATCAATGATTCGCCAAACATCTTTAAATTTACGTGTAACATATATGATTTCGATGCGTTTTTTATCTGATTTCACAAGATCAGTCATAACAAGGATTGTTTTTGATGGGCCCGGCATATTTCTTTGATGTTCAAAAAATTCGCCACTATATCCATCAAATAATGTAGCAAGGGTCAAAATACTTAACCGGCGAAAGGATTGCGTTGCCTTTAACCGGGAGGCATGATCAGTCGTGCTCCAATGTGCCCCAACAGCAATTTGCGTCATAATCTGAAAATGAAAAGCCATATCTAATGTTGGTTCTAATTTCTTAAATCGTTGAGCAACACTTAAGGAATCTGCCACTTTCATGACATTTACCAAGCTGTCTTGAAATATTGCGACAATCGCTTCAGGAGATTTACCCCCTCCAGCAAAAACAGATACAGGGGCACTTACACCGACAACCAATATGGTGAATGCCCCCAGCAATAACCCTCTAATACTTTTCATTAATCCCTCATATTTCTTAAATAGATACGTTTCATTAGAAATGCCTTTTTGTCGAAACAAGGTTAAGAATAGAATGTAAGTTCTGACAAAAAGACAATACAGAAACAAAATATAACATAGCGGGTTGCAGGATTGCATAATATCGAATAAAG
>CALJEW010000297.1 GCA_938074585.1 uncultured Rhodospirillales bacterium
CAATTACATCAGGTTATGGTGTTTTTGTTGGCGATCAATGCGTTGCTACATCTGAAAGCGTGAACGTCTTTTTCTCGCTCCGAGAACGTAAAACCATAGCCATCCCAGAACACGTCCGCGCTGATTTAGTATCAGACCCAATGCGCGAACATAACCACCGGGGCTACCGCCGGGGGTATTGATTACAAAACCCAGCTTCCCTGTTGCTCCAATGCCCAAATTTTAGAGATGACCGCATCTTGAGCGTTCGCATCCATAAGAGGCGCGGTGAGTTCTTTGAATTTGTGCTCAATTTCAGAATCTGATAAGGGGCTATCAGGGTCACCACGCCGGGTTGGGGAATGGTGGTTTATTTGTTTACCACCAGCCAATTCGATCTCAACCGTTGCCGAACGAAAACTTGGAAAGGCCGTTTCTGCTTTTTCATCGACGGTTATTTCAATCCGCTCCATCAGCTTTCGAACATCCTCATTTTGCAGCCATTCATCGCTGAACGCTGCCAAGCGCACACTGCCCTTTAGGGCCGCTACTGCCACCACATAGGCCAAACTGAACTTAGCTTCAAAGGCCGTTTGTGGATCGCGGTTGCCGCAGACTTCAGCAGCTTTTCCATAGCTTCCAATATAGATTTTTTGGACCGTATCTAAGTTAAGCTTCGCTTGTTCACGCAATGCCAATACGGAATCAATGGCTGCGAAGGTGTGACCACAGCAGCAATGGTTTTTCTGGGTCATTCGGGTGATGGTGTAGTCGTCACCCAAATTTGCAAACGCGGTTTCCCAATCCACATCGCGGCTCATGGCGTTTCCAAAGCCGCGTGGGCCTTCGAGCATTTCATCCGCCCCTGTCACCCCAGCTGCTGCCATTTGAGCGCATAAAACCCCTGTTTCAGCCGCCCGTCCTGCATGCAGTGGCTTGCTCATGGCGTCGGACCTAAACGCCTGTTGCAAAGCTGCGGCCATGGTCGCCGCGTTGCCAATGGCGTTTTTGGTTTGAGCTGCTGTTAAGTTCATCATTTTAGCTGCCGCCACCGCCGCACCGAAGGCACCGACAGTCCCGGTTGTATGCCAATAATCGTAATGGGCGGGTTGCACGGCTGCGGCGATCCGGTTGGATACTTCATACCCAGCAACAACACCGGCAATCAGTTCTTTGCCTGAACTACCCATCAATTCAGCTGCAGCAAGGGCAGCAGATACAACAGGAGGCCCAGGATGATAAATACCGTCGCGATAAATATCATCGACTTCAAGGGTGTGCGATGCAACGCCGTTGATCAGGGCTGCGGACCTAGGCGTCGCTTGGATGTTCGATGGAATAAGCGTCGATTTTCCGTGGCCCAAATCATCGTCCAAGGCACGCTGCAAAGCCAATGCAGGTGCTTCAACACCACCCGGAATGACGGCGGAAAGATAATCCAATATGCAGCGCTTCGTTGCATGAATAACGGGTTCAGGTAAGTCTGAATACGTTAAATTAGCGATATAAGTGCCAAGTTGTAAGGCGCGCATTAGTTATAAATCCAAGGCCTGTTTTTTTCATCGACTTTCCGAAAGCTTTTAATTTCAGCAACCTTCGTCAACGTCACCCCAATATCGTCCAAACCTTCAAGCAATTGATGCCGGCGCTGGGGTTCGATCTCAAATGAATAGGCCTCCCCATTTGGCGCAGTCACTGTTTGCGCTTCTAGGTCAATTGAGAACGGCGCATTGTTGCCTGAATTTTCGGAAATTTCGGCCAGTTTTTCAACAATTTTTTGATCTAAAACAATCGGCAACATTCCGTTTTGAAAACAATTGTTGTAAAAAATATTCCCAAAACTGGGAGCAATAATGCACTTCAGCCCCAACCCATTAAGCGCCCATACGGCGGATTCACGGGAGCTGCCACAGCCGAAATTATTACCCGAAATCAAAATTTGAGCCCCTTCGTAGGCCGGTTTGTTTAAAACGAATTCGGGGTTGTCTGATCCGTCTTCTAAAAACCGTAAAGTCTCAAACGCAAATTCATGCATATCTTTACGATCTACCAACAAGTAGCGCTGCATGGGGATGATTAAATCTGTATCGACATTGGCCCGCATTAAAGGGGCTGCAACGCAACTGATGCTTTTAAATTTATCCATCGAATTTACTCTTTCATCATTTTACGAACATCGGTGATTTCACCACGGATGGCGGAAGCGGCTGCGCTGATCGGGCTGGCCAAATGGGTGCGGCTATTTTTACCTTGTCTACCGACAAAGTTTCTGTTCGATGTGGAAACACAACGCCCACCTTCTGGCACCAATTCACCATTTGAGCCCACACACAACGAACACCCCGGATTGCGCCAATCAAATCCAGCTTTTTTGAATATAACATCCAAGCCTTCGGCTTCAGCCGCGACTTTAATATCATGCGAGCCCGGCACCACCCACGCATCCACATGGGATGCAACTTTTTGACCTTGAATAATTCCAGCCGCTTCTTGTAAATCGCTTAAACGGCTGTTGGTGCAAGACCCAATGAACACTTGATCAATTTTCTGTCCCTGCAACGATTGCCCGGCTTTTAATCCTGTATATTCTAGTGCCGCTGCATAGCCATTGCGCTTTTCAAGGTCTGATTGCTCCGATGGATCAGGTATGAGTTCATCGATTGCCATGACATGTTCCGGGCTTGTGCCCCACGTAAACTGAGGGCGCACATCCTCTACATTAACGAAGCGCTCTTCATCAAACGTTGAGTCCGCGTCCGATTGCAAACCTTTCCAATGAGCAACGGCTAAATCCCATTTGGCTCCTTTAGGGGCGAACTCGCGTCCCTTAACATAATCCATAGTTTTCTCGTCCGGCGCGACCATCCCCACTTTGGCCCCCATCTCGATCGATAAATTGCATAGCGTCATCCGCTCTTCGATGGATAAAGCACGAACAGCAGGCCCCGCGTATTCAACCGCATACCCAGAACCGGCAGCAACGCCTTCTTGGCCAATCAAAAACAAAATCATGTCTTTTGCAGTGACGCCCTGTTGCATAGCGCCGTCGAAAGTCACCCGCATTCGTTTTGGCCGTTTTTGAATAACTGTCCCTGTTGCCAATACGTGGGCAACTTCACTGGCCCCAATCCCCCATGCCAGCGCGCCTAAGCCTCCATGAGTACTGGTATGGCTATCACCGCAGACAATTAGTGCGCCCGGAACCGTTAAACCCAGTTCCGGTCCAATAACATGGATAATACCAAAACCGTGAGTACCAATATCAAAAAAAGTTATTCTTTGATCTCCTGCAAATTGGCGCAAGGGATCTACGCATTTTTCATAACGCGGGCCCGTATGGGTAGCATCTGCAGCGGTTGAGACCGTATGATCAGGGCAGGCAAAAGTTAAATCTGGGTGCATCACCCGACGCCCCTGCTCGGACAACGCCCCAAGCGCACGGCTTCCACTTAAATCATGGATAAAATTACGATCCACATGGAGTAGTGAAAACCCAACACCTAAGTCACTGATAACGTGTTCGTTCCAGACTTTATCAAAAAGTGTTGTCTGTTTTTTAGGCATAAAATGGTACCTTACATGTTCAGAAATTAACTTTGAATGACCTATTTTAAGGATGCCTGTTCTAACAGGGGCCTGCAATAGAAAGTCGAAACATTAAAAAACCTTAACTGCGAATTGAGAGAAGGGTTGGATTCAACCGAAATGCGATTGTATAAATGATATCTATTGAATAACTTGTTTCTGGGAGGGAATTTAAAGTGAAAATAATGAAAAGAACACTAGGTGCCATTGCCACAATGGCTGCAATTACGACACCTGCCCTATCTGCTGATTCCATAAAAATCGGAATAATCACAACACTTTCAGGTGGTGGCAGCTCTTTGGGCCGCGACATTCGCGACGGCTTTAAATTAGCTGTTGATATGCGCGGCGGCATGCTTGGCGACAAACGCGTTGATCTGATCATATCAGACGATGCTCGCAAAGTTGGCAACGCCAAGCAAATTGCGAACCGTATGCTGAAACGCGACAAAGTTGACATTATGACCGGTATTGTCTGGTCAAACTTGGCTTTAGCTGTGGTTCCAACGGTTACCAAGGCTGGAAAATTTTACTTAAGCCCAAACGCAGGGCCGTCTAAATTAGCCGGCAAAGGGTGCCATAAAAATTACTTCAACGTGGCTTGGCAGAACGATAACCTGCACGAAGCGGCAGGTCAGTACGTCAACGACAAAGCCCATCGCAACGTTTACATTATGGCTCCAAATTACCCAGCGGGCAAAGATGCCTTAGCCGGTTTCAAGCGCTTTTATAAAGGCAAAATTGCTGGTGAAGTTTACACCAAATTAGGGCAAGTCGACTACGCTGCTGAATTGGCAAATTTACGTGCTACTAAGCCAGATGCGGTCTACTTTTTCTTACCCGGCGGCATGGGCATCAATTTCGTAAAACAGTATGCCCAAGCCGGTTTGACAAAAACCACTCCGCTGTTTGGCCCTGCGTTCTCCTTCGATGAAGGTATTTTGAAAGCTGTTGGCGATACTGCGATTGGTGTTTTTAACACCAGCCAGTGGAATAAAGACATAAAAAACGCTGCAAACGTTGATTTTGTTGCGAACTTCAAAAAAACGCATGGCCGTTTTCCATCACTTTATGCCAGCCAAGGCTTCGATACAGCCTTATTAATCGATAGCGCAATCCGCGCTGTTGATGGTGATATGACGAAGCAGGACGATTTCCGCAAAGCCTTGGAAGCCGCTAAGTTCCAATCGGTTCGGGGTCCTTTCAAGTTCGGCCCTAACCACCATCCAATCCAAGACATTTATGTGCGTGAAGTTTACAAAGATGGCGATAACATCACCAACAGAATTGTTGGCAAAGTCTTCACCAATCATGGCGACGTATACGCAGCTGATTGCAAAATGTAAGTAACGACAATCGGAATGAGGCGGGGCACTAAATCAGTGTTCCGCCGTTTTTATTCATATGACTTTTTATCTTTTTCTTGAACAAACGCTCAACGCTTTTCAGCTGGGCGTCATGCTGTTTTTGATGGCGGCGGGCCTGACGCTTGTGTTTGGAATCATGAACATGATCAATCTGGCGCATGGATCGTTCTATATGATAGGCGCTTATGTAGCGGCCTACGTCAGCAACACGACTGGCAGTTTTTTCATTGGCGTAGCCGTTGCCCTACCCGTAGCCGCAGCCGTTGGTATGGCCGTTGAAATCATTGCCCTGCGCAAGCTTTATAAGCGTGACCACTTAGATCAAGTGTTGGCGACCTTCGGCCTCATTTTATTTTTTAACGAGTTGACCAGCATTATTTGGGGCCCACAAGCCCTATTCGTTGCCATACCGCCTGTGTTCTCAGGATCGATTGAATTAATCCCTGGCGCCCCCTATCCGATCTATCGTTTAGTGATTATTGGGGCTGGGTTGATTGTTGCTTTATTAATGCGAACATTAATTGTTAAAACTCGAACCGGAATGTTAATAAGGGCTGGCGCTTCAAACCGTGAAATGGTCAGCGCTTTGGGCGTTGATATCGATAGACTTTACACCATTGTTTTTGGCTTAG
>CALJEW010000298.1 GCA_938074585.1 uncultured Rhodospirillales bacterium
TACAACAGGGGCCGGAAAGGTGGCAGCATAAGGTATATAAGGGCTGCGCTTGCCCTGAAACAATTGTGGCTCAACCGCCCCTGAACTGCGGTTCCTGATATTAGCAGCATTAAGAACAAGGTTCGAAATAAGTATGCAATCATGTGAAGTTAGGTTTATAATTTAGTTGGTGATTTGATCAACATTTAAACCTAAGTCGATTGAGACGAAATTAAGCTTTGAACACTGCGAGACGGTTTCAATTTGATCTGCCATATGAACACCCAATTCGGCTTGGCAAATAGGGATGCAAATTTTGAGCATTGACCGACCGTTATCGGCATTTTTGGGCGATAGTTTCCATGGTTTTGAATATGGTTTCATGCCCCGTTTCGGAGTGCTCTAAAATCTGATCCGTGAAATCATTAGAGATATTAATGCCTTCGTGTAGGACAAAAACTTCAAGCCACCATAAGGATTTACAATTTGATCAACCCGAATTCGCTCGGCAAGATAAATTGTTCCTTGGGCGTTAGCAACCATTATACATGCCGCCATAACCTCTTTCAGAAAGGTCAGTTTGCCTGCCACCCCATAAGCAATTGGTAATTGCATTTGAAGGATTCAAAAATGCCACTCATTAATGCTTCTGGTTTTGATCCTTCGCTACGAAAGTAAATACCATAGACTAAGAAACCTAAACATGATCACAATCACCTGATTCTTAAATGTGATCGCGGCCCCCGTGGGCGGCAGACCAGCTAACGGGATCGCTCAAAAACTTGCGCACATCTCCAATAGCGTCAGGGCTGAAGTATTCACCTTCTTCTGCAACCCGCAAGATGTCATGCCATGTGCACAAATAATGAAGTTTAACACCTGATTTTGCTAATGTCTCCAAAGCGCCGGGGAAGATGTCGTAAAAGAAAACAACAAAGATATCTGAAACTTCTGAACCAGCTGTGCGCAAAGCATTAACAAAGTTGATTTTTGATCCACCGTCCGTTGCTAAATCTTCAACCAACAAAACCTTATCACCTTCAATAGAATTGCCTTCGATTTGTGCATCAAGGCCAAAACCTTTCGGTTTTTTACGGACATAAAGCATAGGTATTGATGTAGCTTCGGCAATCCATGCAGCGTAGGGAATGCCTGCCGTTTCACCGCCTGCAACTTTGTCGACACCATCCATAGCGCCATTCTTCTCTAGCATATCAACGCCCATTTCAATGATCCGGCGCCGTGCGTCGGTGAAAGAAATAATCCAGCGGCAATCGATATAGACAGGACTCGCCCAACCAGCAGTGAACATATAAGGCTCTTCAGGTCTGAAATTGACCGCTTTGATATCTAAAAGCCATTTCGCTGTTTCGTTCGCCGCATTCGACATTTTGTAATCCTTCCGGGTCGTTTTTTGATCGTAGGGTTAAGGTGGTTTTAATGGGAAACACAGGCTCACACAATCGGCATTCGTGAAAAGCTTGTGATTTTAGCACTGCTGAGGCTAGGCTCTGTTATTATTGTTTAATTGGAGCTCCTCGACGTTTCATATGGAATTAAAAGTTATTTATTGATCCTACATTATATCCTCCAATCAGTTGGAATTATCGTTCGTTTGATAACATTGAAATAGGACGTTTATATTGAATTTGATAACCCCTAGCATTTGGGTGCTGCTTGATGATCGGGCCGGAAATCGAAGCCAATGCTTTGGTGTGACCGAGGCATTATCACTCCCATATGATATTAAAGAGCTCAAGTATTCAGCGATGGCGATGCTTCCCAATCGCATTCTTGGAGCATCGTTTTGGGGACTGACAAAAGAATCTCAAAGCACCTTACAAGAACCTTGGCCGGATTTGGCCATCTCTGCAGGTCGGAGAACAGCCCCAGTTGCGCGCGAGATTAAATACCGATCTGATGGACACACTAAACTGGTGCACATGATGTGGCCCGGGGCAGACGGTATAAATGATTTTGATTTGATTTGTGTTCCGAATCACGATAACTGCCCAGATGCGAGAAACATTCTGAAAACAACTGGTGCTGCTAGTGCCATTTCGGCTGAAAAAATGTCTGAATTACATCAAGAGTACGTGTCTGAGTTCGTCCAATACCCAAGCCCTAAATTTGCATTGTTTTGTGGTGGGTCCACAAAAAGTAGACGCTTTACAGATGAAATGGCCGCGGATTTAGGTAAGAATGCGTCCGATTTAGCGCGTTCAACCGGCGGAAGTTTGTTGTTGACAACAAGCCGTCGAACCGGTGATCAAGCGCAAGTTTTGATCGATCACATCAATGCTCCCGCACAAGTCCATCAGTGGGGAGATGCCGGTGATAACCCGTATCGTGCATTCTTGGGGGCAGCCGATGCGATTATTGTCACCGGGGATTCTATGTCGATGTGTTCTGAAGCCTGCTCAACTGGAAAACCGGTTTATATTCACGCGCCCCCTGATTTGATTACCAATAAACACAATCGATTGCATCAAGAGCTTTATGCATTGGGATGTGCGAAACCTTTGGAGCAAAAGTTCCAATCCTGGGCCTACCAGCCTTTGAACATTGCTAGGACTATAGCTGACCAGATTACGGTTTTGTTGTCCTCTGAATCTGTGTAGGAAAACCCAAATCATGCCATAGTTTTCAACGAATTTACAATATCTGTTTCAGGAATATCCCTTGTATGACTGGCAGTCGGCTGCTGCTGATATAGGTCTTAAAGCGGTTGAATATCAATTTCCGTATGGGTAATATGTTGCCAAATTACAAACCATATTAGACAAAAATGGGTTGGAAATGGTTTTAATCAATGCGCCACCGTGTGATTATGCTGTCGGAGATCGGGGTTTGGCAGGTATTGTCGGGCGTGAAGCCAAATTTAAAGAATCCATTGAAGACGCAATCTTTTATTCAACAACTCTCAATTGCCCCCGAATGCATATTATTGCGGGCGTGCCTGGACGCGCCGAGCCTGATATGGTGATATCGATTTTAAAAAAAATCTTTAAAATGTTGGATTTGATTAAATATCGAGGATGGATGGGGTGTGAATATACGCCCCAAACGCATACGTTAGAAGGAATGAAATGGGCTTCCATTTATGGAATTGGAAGCCCACTCCAAAATGTATAAAGCAAAATTAGAGCGAATGGGATCATTCGCGAACTTGGCTTTGTGGCAGTATTAAAGTGTTACGCTTTGTATGCTTTTACTTTCTGTGATTGCTCACCAAGGCCTTCAATGCCCAAGCGCATAACATCACCGCCTTTTAGATATTTGGGTGGGTTGAAGCCCATTCCAACGCCCGGAGGTGTACCGGTTGCAATCACATCACCAGGCATTAATATCATGTAATTTGATACATAACTGATGATATTAGAACAACTAAAGATCATTGTTTTTGTATTGCCGTCTTGAACGCGGTCACCGTTCAATTCGAGCCAAGCTTTTAAGTTCTGTGGATCTGTAATTTCGTCAGTTGTTACCAACCATGGGCCAAGTGGACATGAGGTGTCGAAACCTTTGCCTTTGTCCCATTGTGAGCACTGCATTTGGAAACCACGTTCTGAAACGTCGTTTGCAACTGCGTATCCGGCAACATATCCAAGAGCATTTTCTTCTGTCACATATTGAGCTTTACGGCCAATGACGATTGCCAATTCAACTTCCCAATCGCCTTTCTCAGAACCGCGCGGTAGAACAACATCATCGTTCGGACCATTCAGAGATGTTGTCGCCTTCGAGAAGATGATGGGCTCTTCTGGTATTGGTAGATTTGATTCTTTTGCGTGGTCGGCATAGTTCAGACCAATAGCAACAATTTTACCAATGCCTGTGATCGGTGTCCCAAAGCGGACAGTGCCTTCAACAATAGGTAGGCTGTTCGTATCAAGCTTACCGAGTGCAGCTAATCGGTCTGGATCAAGAGACCCGCTTTCTAAGTCATTTAAGTGATCTGACAGATCGCGAATTCTTCCACTGTCGTCTAAAAGCGCTGGTTTTTCGTTGCCTAAAGGCCCGTATCGTAAAAGCTTCATAGTACCTCCAAATGCCGACGGCCATTGGGTAGCCGTACAGTTCAATTTCACAAGAATGCAGATATGCATTCAAACCCTTGCCAGTTACCCTAAATTGACAGATTCTTCTAGCCTAAAATGAAGTTCATTGTTCATGAGATCCGTACCGTCATGAAATTAAACACTGACATAGAGCAATTAGAGTGTAGACGTTTGACCTCGTTTATTTAAAAATAGATTTATTCAACTATTTAGTAATTTAAGAAAATGCTTATTACTTCGAACGTATCAAGCATTGAAATATAATAATATGGCGTAACAAGATTATTTTGCAACTAAGCTTGCTGTTATACGTACTTCTTATTTGATCAATTCAGTGCCTGAGCAAATTCAGTCTACTCATGGCCGCTGATAAACCTGCTAATGTACTGGATGCTTTGGATCCATTGCATGCCGCATCTCTTGAATTTGCAGGATCTTCCTGCACGTTTGGTCTAGCCAATGTTTCCGAAGCTATGTGGAACTTATCCAACTTTACGGATCAACGGGGACCCGTCAATGACGATAACTATGAGCAATACATAGACGTAATCTGCGATACGGTAGAGGCTGTTCAACAAACCTTTACTGATGCCCATATTAAATAGCTTTGATTATTTAATATATTCAAAACGTTATATGTTTTATAGCATCAGCAATTGATGTTGATAAAACAACATCAAAATAAGTGTCTTTAAGCAAGACTGCTGCATTTTGTTCTACATCATCTCCATGCCCTGTTGCGACATGAATGCCACGACATAAACCCCCGTTTTTGCCAGCGCTCAAATCGGCAGCGCGATCACCGATGATCCATGATTTTTGTTTATCAATTGAAAAATTTCGCTTTGCTTTTTCAATCATGCCGGGGTTGGGTTTTCTGCATGGATGATCGGGATGTTGATAGGGGGTGTGACCTTCTGAATGAAATGGACAGGCAAACACTGCGTTCACATAAGCGTTTTGGTTATCCAAGTCCGCCAATATCTTTTCTTGAACATCAATAAAGTGTTGCCATCCAAATTTACCGCGCGCGATACCAGATTGATTGGTGATTATGATTACCGATATATTTTGTGCATTGGCGCTGGCAATGATTTCGGCTGCACCGTCAATTATGCGCACATCCTCCACCCGACTTAAATAATGAACTTCTTCAACAATCACTCCATCACGGTCCAAAAAAAGGGCAGGGCGCCGAGAACGGTTGGGCGAGCGATTTAAAATTTGACACCAAACGCCGTCATTTTCGATTTCTGCGCCAAATGGTAACGGGGGATGTTTATAGACATTCATACCTGTAACGATCCTAATTGTTGAACTTTTTCTAAGATTATTTATCATACACGTAGTTAACATGTGTGCAGTATAAGTAGATTAATGGTTTGAATTAACGTATAGGCCGATACTATGAAGTGTCCAGTTGGAGAAGTACCAAGAAAGTTAGATCTCTGCTGGGCCCGATGGGCACTTTTTGTTTTTGGCTGGTTCAATATCGTGCTTGGAACGATTGGGGTTTTTGTTCCAGGTTTACCAACGACAGTATTT
>CALJEW010000299.1 GCA_938074585.1 uncultured Rhodospirillales bacterium
AACCTAATAAATGTAAATCTGAATTTGTCCCGGTTATTATATCAATGGGCATTTCCAGCGTTTAAATTAGTAATCTATTCGCAAAACGCCAGTTCCTTCATGTGGATTTCTAGGCATTTATTTCGTGTATATCAAATGAACTACATTGTTAATATAAACGCAAGGAATTCATTCTACAATGCCCTTTGTGTAAAGACTAAATATTATATTTTTATTTTCTTCTGTGCGCACACCATCTAAAGGGTTTGAAACCAATGGAGTGTTGCCCTTATTATTAAATTCGTAAGTCTAGGGATGCACTACATGTGGTATCAAAAAAAAATAATGAACGTCGTTATGGTGGCTCTGGTTGTTATAACCATTGTTGTGCCCTATGAGCGTTCGGCTTTTGCTGCTAGCCCTGTAGTTACCGATGTTCGGGTTTCTCAGCGGGCATCAAAAACCCGAGTTGTTTTCGAATTTACGCGAGACTTGGATTTTAAAGTTTTCATATTGGCTAACCCACACCGTGTTGTTGTTGATATGCCCGAAGTGGGTTGGCAATTACCAGCTCGGCCTTTGCCCAGTCGCGTTGGGGTGTTTGAGACCTTGCGCTACGGCCTTTATAAGCCGGGAAGTTCAAGGGTTGTAGTCGATTTGCGCAAACCGGCTGTTGTTAAAAAAGCCTTTTTGATGAAGCCCGCTGGGGTGCATAAGTATCGATTGGTGATTGATTTAGCCGGGGCATCGAAGTCTGCATTCTTGCGCCAAATTAAATTACCGCCGATCGAAATCACTCCTGCCGGCAAGGTTGGGTTTGATGCGCCTAAAGCACCAACACAAAAATTTGCACGTGTTACGGCACCCAAGCCCTCGCAAGTCTCTGGACCAGAAGTCTTAAGCCGGTCATCAATCGTTAATTCTGTGGCGAAAGCAGCCCTTAGGCTGAAACCGCAAAAGACAAGGAAAAAGAAAAAAGAAGCTGAGTTTATCGATAAGGATATTGAAAAATTAACATTAATTTTTCGCCCTGCACCGCGTAAACCTCTAAAAAAATCTCAGAACGTGATCAAGACGATAATTATCGATGCAGGCCACGGTGGCGCAGACCCCGGGACCATTGGTCGTTCAGGCATTTATGAAAAGCACATTACATTGGCTATGGCCCGGGAATTGGCCAAAAAATTAAAAGAAGCCGGGCGGTTTAAAGTGGTGATGACCCGCAATCGCGATATTTTCATTCCTTTGCGAAAACGAGTACAAATTGCCCGCGATGCTGGAGCCAGCTTGTTTATATCGTTGCATGCTGACGCCGTTAAGAATCGTAAAATAAGAGGACCTTCTGTTTATACATTGTCTGAGCGGGCATCAGATAAAGAAGCCGCGGCCCTAGCTGAAAAAGAAAATAAATCGGACTTGATTGCCGGTATGGATTTATCTCACGAAAGTCAAGAAGTTGCGAATATTTTAATCGATTTAGCTCAGCGTGAATCGATGAACCAGTCGGCGCTGTTTGCGACGCAATTGGTTACTGATCTTAAGCGGCGGACAAAATTATTGCGCAATACGCACCGATTTGCAGGTTTTGCTGTATTGAAGGCACCGGATATTCCATCTGTATTAATCGAAATGGGCTTCTTATCTAACCGTACAGACGAGCGTCTGTTACAGACAGCTAAGTACCGTGAAAAGTTCTCAGGCGGTATTGTTGCTGCTGTTCGATCCTATTTTTCAAACGTTGAACAAGCACAAAATCAGTAACGTGCCCTAATTTAGTCAAAGTTATCTCTTAATGGACACCGAAGTACCGGTGCCATGTGTTAGTACACATTCTTAGTATTATGTGTTAGTACACATTCTTAGTATCATGTGTTACTAAGAGCAGCTACAACGCATATTATCGTCTTCTCTTCATAATTATAAGTAATGGTTTTCATGGTTCGTGCACTTCTCACAACACTTGGTTTGATTTTGATTCTTGGCGTCATGGGTGCTGGTGGGGCGATTTATATGTTCCAAAAATTTGGCCAAGATTTACCAGAACATCGTCAATTAGCCAGCTACGAGCCCCCGGTGATGACCCGTGTTCATGCAGGTGATGGCCGATTGCTTGCAGAGTACGCCATTCAAAAACGAGTGTTTGTTCCCTTAACCGCCATACCGAAACGGGTGATTAATGCTTTTTTAGCAGCTGAGGACAAAAACTTTTACGAACATATTGGTATCGACCCGTTAGGTGTTTTACGCGCTATTATCGTTAATATTAAAAATTTTGGCAAACAACGCCGCATGGTTGGGGCATCAACGATTACTCAGCAGGTTGCTAAAAACTTCCTTTTGACCAATGAAGTTTCGTGGCGACGAAAAGTCAAAGAAGCGATTTTGGCAATTCGCATTGAAAAGGCCTTGCCTAAAAAACGTATACTAGAGCTGTATTTGAATGAAATCTATTTGGGCTTTGGCGCTTACGGGGTGGCCGCGGCGGCGCTGAATTATTTTGATAAATCACTGGATCAGCTTTCGATCGAAGAAACCGCATTTTTAGCGGCTTTACCCAAAGCACCCAATAATTATCATCCCCACAAAAAACACAAAGCAGCCTTGGACCGGCGCAATTGGGTGATTGAGCGCATGGCCTTGGCCGGGTTTATTAAGCGTGAACAGGCGGAACTTGCTAAAACTAAGCAGCTAACCGTTTATCCTCGTTCCAAAACTCAATTTGTCCAAGCCCCGTTTTTTGCCGAAGACGTGCGACGCAAATTGGCAGATCAATACGGCGAAGAAGGTTTGTATAAGGGTGGTCTTTCTGTTCGCACGACGTTGGACCCGAAGCTCCAAGAAATTGCCAATAAGACCTTACGTGGTGGTCTTATTACCTATGACCGTCGCCACGGATGGCGTGGGCCGTTAGCTGTCTTACCTGCAGATGCTCGCCTAAACTTGCCCGGCGATTGGAAGCGTGAAATTGCAAGTATTGCGCGCCCGAAGGGGCTGAACGGCTGGAAGATGGCCGCTGTTTTAGCGACGCATGCTGATTATGCTCATATTGGGCTAGAAGATGGGACAGAAGGGCGCATTCCTTTGCGCGAGCTTTATTGGGCACGGGCTTGGTTGAAGGGTCAAAAGCGGGGGGCAAAAGTTAAACAGCCCAGTGACGTTCTTAAAGTCGGTGATTTGGTTGCGGTTGAAGTGATTACCAAAGACGATAAAGGTGAGCTTTATCCCGAAGGGTTTTATGGACTTCGGCAAATTCCAGATATCAACGGCGGCTTAGTTGCTATTGATCCACACACTGGGCGGGTTTTAGCCATGGCCGGTGGGTATTCATATGAACTCAGCCAGTTTAATCGAGTTATACAAGCGCGCCGCCAACCTGGGTCCGCCTTTAAACCGTTTGTTTATTTAGCCGCTCTTGATAGTGGCTTTACTCCATCTACGTTAATTTTGGATGCGCCCTTTGTTATCGATCAGGGGCCGGGGTTACCAAAATGGCGCCCAGCGAACTACGCCAAGAAGTTCTACGGCCCATCGACCATGCGTTTGGGGATTGAAAAGTCACGGAACTTAATGACTGTCCGTTTGGCTCAAACCATTGGCATGGACAAAGTTGCTGAATACGCCAGACGCTTTAATATTGTTGAAAATATGCCTGAAATTCTATCCATGGCGTTGGGTGCGGGTGAAACCACTTTGATGCGAATAACAGCGGGGTATGCCATGCTGGTCAATGGCGGCAAACAAATCACTCCAACGCTAATCGATCGAATTCAGGACCGCCATGGACGGACGGTGTTTCGCCATGATGAACGGAAGTGTGTACGCTGTCGGGCTCGTTTTTGGGAATATCAAACGACCCCTGAAATCCCTGATATACGCAAACAATTAACCAATCCAAGCAGTGCTTTTCAAATCGTTGGTATGTTAGAAGGCGTTGTTGAACGGGGCACAGGGCGCAGAATTAGGGCTGTTGGAAAACCCCTGGGCGGCAAAACTGGAACCACCAACTTAGAACGCGATACGTGGTTTGTTGGGTTTTCACCTGATTTGGCGGTTGGCGTGTTTGCGGCATTCGATACTCCGTTACCCTTAGGCAAGCGCGAAACGGGATCATCTGTTTCAGCACCTATATTCAGAGATTTCATGGCCGCAGCCTTAGCTAAAAAACCATCCATCCCGTTCCGTATTCCACCCGGCGTGCGGATGGTTCAAATTAATGCACGAACCGGAAAGCTGGCCCGTGAAGGTGATGAAAATATCATACTTGAAGCCTTTAAACCAGGCACTGAGCCAACTGGCGAAAGCCAGATTTTGGAAGGGCAATCGTGGTCACCCAATGGCGGTAGCGTTTCTTCCGCATCGGGAACTGGGGGTTTGTTCTAATAAATGCCAACACCACCGAAGCTTGACCACACCGTTATCAATGTGGGCTATCAAATGGACGAAGCTCAACAACGCTTTCAGGCTTTAGGCTTTTATCTGACGGAGCGTGGTTTTCATTCTTTCGGTTCAATCAATCACACGATGATGTTCGGCACTGATTACTTAGAATTGATTGGATTACCCGCAACGACCAAAGGCAAAATCTCTGGTCGACCCGATGTACAAAACGCTACGATTGGCATTAACGGGTTGGTATTCAAATCGGATGATGTGGACGAAACCTATGCCCATTTGCAATCCATCGGCATGGCAGCTGAGCTACCCAAATCGTTTGGTCGTCCGGTTGAGTTGGATGGGCGTACAAGCCAAGCCAAATTACGCACGGTTACGTTGGCAGCGGATGCGTTTTTGGGTGGGCGAGTTTATTTTTGTGAGCATCTTACCCCAGAGCTGGTGTGGCAGCCTGATTGGCATACCCATGATAACGGGGCGACGTCGATGCCAGAATTCACGATTGTTTCAAAATACCCCGAACAAGAAGCCGAAAAGATAGCCAAGCTTTTACAGTCACATGCGTACGGTGAAGGAGGGAGCCTAAGCGTGCCCCTCGATGACTGCAAAATCACACTCCTATCCCAAGGAACCTAACAAACCCGCTACGGTGCCCTTGCCAGTCCCATGGGTCAACGAGCCTCAATTTTTGGTGCCATGACTATCCGAACAAATGACCTGAATGCCGTTCGAGTGGTTGCCAAACAGGCGGGGTTTCCAACAGTCAATAATCCAAATAGCGTCATTATATTCGTACTAAAGTTCGATAGTGTTTTGGAATTTATTGAATAGGGACGCGCCCCCTTAAATAAGCACGATCAACACCACATACAATAGGCCAGATATCAGAAGTTTGAAGCGGTATTTTTGTCCTTCTGGGGTGGCGTATTTGGATACGTAGCCGAATAGTCCATATATAAGTTGTACTTTCTCGCCCATACTCGCAGTGTTGTAGGCCATTTTATAAGCGTGGGTTGTTGCGTATACGACCTTCATCGATAAGATAATTGATATTAGGACGTTGACGACCAAAAATGTACCAATGGGATAATCGCGCATGAAGCCAAGGATTTCTTCCATAATATTTATCCTTCCGTCGTGCCTTTAACGCGCTGGGCGAGGGCTGTTTCCATAAATTGGTCTAAGGCACCGTCTAAGACGGCTCCGGTGTTTGATGTTTCTGTTCCCGTGCGCAAATCTTTGACCATTTGATAAGGTTGCAAAACGTAGGAGCGGATTTGATGGCCCCAGCCGATGTCTGTTTTTGCATCGTGCTCAGCTTGAGATTCGGCTTCGCGGCGTTGTAATTCTGCTTCATACAAGCGCGCTTTCATCATCTTCATGGCTTCGGCGCGGTTTTTATGTTGGCTTCGGTCATTTTGGCATTGCACCACAATTCCCGTCTCAAGGTGGGTTAGTCGAATGGCGCTATCGGTTTTGTTAATGTGCTGACCACCAGCACCAGACGCACGGTAAGTGTCGACACGTAAATCTTTGTCTTCAATAACAATATCGATGGCATCATCAACCAGTGGGTAGACCCATGCGGAAGAAAAGCTGGTATGACGGCGGGCGGACGAGTCGTATGGGCTAATGCGGACCAAGCGGTGAACACCGGATTCTGTTTTCATCCAACCATATGCATTGTGACCACTGATTTTAATAGTGGAAGATTTGATACCGGCTTCTTCGCCATTGCTTTCTTCTAACCATTCCACCTTATAACCACGAGAATCGGCCCAACGGGTGTACATGCGTAACAGCATTTCGGCCCAGTCTTGGGCTTCTGTGCCACCAGCGCCGGCGTTGACTTCCAAATAACAATCATTGGCGTCGGCTTCACCTGACAACAGGGTTTCGATTTCAGCCTTATCTGTGCTAACTTTAAGGGTGGCTATGGCGGCTTCTGCTTCGTTGATGGTATATTGATCGTCTTCCATCTCGCCCATTTTGATCAGCTCGACATTGTCATCAAGCTCTTGGACCATGGTGTCGATATTTTTAATGTCGGCTTCCAAGCGGTTGCGATCGCGCATCACGATTTGCGCTTTATCGGCGTCGTTCCAAAGTTCTGGGTCTTCTGCTAGGGCGTTTAATTCTTCGAGCTTTAGCCTTGCTTGGTCATAGTCAAAGATGCCTCCTTAGCAGTTCAATTGACTGCTTGATGTTAGCGGACATCGTATCGATTTCAGCGCGCATGAGGGCTCCTCGGAAAAAACCGTAAAAAACAAGTTGCTTTCTTTTAACTGGGTCGAAGGGACTGGGCAAGAGAGCAGACGAGGTCTGTTAAATAGAAGGCTTTCTGAGTGGAGGGCTAAGCTGTTAGATTAGTATATGGCTTTCGCTCCTTTAAACATTGTTTGGCGGCGGCAAGTTTTGGTAATGGTTTTGAAATTGTCTTTCCTTCGCTCTTTTTTGCTATTCAAAATTAACGGCTTACCGATGATGGATGAGCTGGTCGGTTAGGACTGCACATATTATGCGTTCGCTGATTATAAGCTGCAAAATTATCATTTTCCAAAGCCTATGGCTGAAAAGCCTGGGCGGATCATCTGGATGCCCAATGGCTGAGCACTGGGTGTTGGTTCGTTGGCAATCTGGGATTATCTGTCGTTTTCAGAACGTTTGGTTCCAGTTTTCCTTTCAGGCTTCATTGGCCAAAGTGTTGATCAAATTCTGGAGCGTCTATCGATGCTTGAGGTGATCAAAAGCAACGAGATTGAGGTCTTCATGGCGACAAGCGCAAGAAGTTTTTTGATGTTTATTTTTACTTTCGGTAGCACATTGTAACCATCTTCTGGCTTGTTGGGTTCTACTCCCGGTTCTAGTTTAGTTTCATCAACTGGTGTTGTCATCGCAATGTCTCAATCAATTGTTTTATATTCTTGACACTCGGATCATATGCTAATCTCAGGCTTCATATCTACACCTAAAGATTAAAGGTTAAGTTTTAGGCAATAGTATGTCTGGCTGATAATAGGCTTCATCCATTCCGGCGGCTGTTCGAGCCTGGGTATTGAACGGTGGTATTATGCGGCCTTTGTATTGTGTGGTAACGATTTTGCGGAAAGTAGCGATTGGCTCGTCGGCACGTCGATTGCACAAAAATTCGAACCAGCGCACTCCAGCCGCCACATGAGGGATTTCTTCCGTACCGATTTGGTCCAATATGGCAGCCGTTTTAGGGTCATCCGCCTCTTTAAAACGCTGGACGGCGGCGGGGGTTGTGTCTAGCCCTCTCGCCTCCAAAATCATAGGTACAAGCGCAAGTCTATATGCCAAATCATCTTTGGATTTTAAAGCCGCTTCCCAAAGCCCATCATGGGCCGCCATGTTGCCATACGCAGCATCTAAGTCATCAAGCCTAGCTGCCAACATGGCGAAGTGTTCCGCTTCATCCAAGGCAACGCCAACCCAGTCGTTATAAAAAGAGATGGGCATGTCTTCATGGATAAAGCGGCAAACGATATCCCACGCAAGATCAATCGCGTTTAATTCAATGTGAGCGATGGCGTGAATAAAGGCGCGTTTTCCTTGAATGCCAGATTTACGACGGCGTGGCATCTCTGTTGGGTGTTTTAGTTCTGGTGTGTTGGGGCGGGCTGGGCGATCCGGTGGAAGAAGTTCGCCAATTTCTGAAATTTCTCCTGATGCCCACGCTCGAGCATAGGATCTGGTCCGTTCAACTTTAGCCGTGGGGTCTGGTTCTGAAAGGACTTGGCAAGCGGCTTCAGTTAACGTTTCTGGGGAGGGTGCTGAAGAATACATACTGGATTAAAATGCTTTTGCAGCATCTAAAACCACATCGACATGGCCCTTGACACGGACCTTATCCCAAACGGCTTGAACAAAGCCTTTTTCATCGATTAGGAAAGTTGAGCGAACAATTCCCATATATTCTTTGCCGTACAATTTTTTCATACGCCAGACGCCGTAGACTTCACACAGTGCTCCGTTTTCATCGGATATCAGAGTAAACGGTAGTTGGGATTTCGTTTTAAATTTACCATGGCGTGCTACACTGTCTTTTGATGCCCCTATAATAACCGTGTTTGCCGCCTCGAACTCTGCCAACAGATCACGAAACGCTTCTGATTCCTTAGTGCAGCCCGGTGTCATGTCCTTCGGGTAGAAATAAAGAACGACCTTCTTTCCTCGTAATGATTGTAATGATAGTTCGCCATCACCATCCGTTTTACACGTAAAATCAGGGGCTTGGTCGCCTACTTGTAAACTCATAATCTTCCTTTGTTTGTATTTAATCAGTACAATGTTGTCGCTTTTGATTGATTGGAGCATTAGCTTCTGCATGAGTTGTCGGCCATCTTGTCAGATAATAAAAGTAGCATCGAGATGCCTGCTTCTGAGAGCAACACTGGAAATGGATTTTGCCAGAAACTTTGGACATTAAATTCGTTTTAATTATTTGTGTATTAGCCAAATTTTTAAAACATCGCAAAAACCAAAACAGGGCTAGCGATACCACTATTGATGTAAAAAGACTTCTTGAACTTTCTTTGGAAAATAATCCCCTACCCCTCCGGCTTGTGGTATTATGAGGGGCCTAGTTGTTTTGGCCGTAAGGCTGTGCTTAAGATGTTCGACCTGCTCTATCAGTCATATGAGCTAAACCACACAATACGCGTTGCCCCTGAAGAACCTGAGGCAGAGCAACGTTGGATAAATGGGGAAGGTATATTCAAAGACATTATGCAAGACAACCGGAAAGGCGATACTGGTCTTTTCAGCAATGACTTTCAACCTGCGCTAGTCCACAAGGTTAAAGGAAACCCAATGGAAATCCAAAATTCTCAGCGTTCTTGAATGAAATTAAAGGCTTAGCTTTGGTTTGCTGGAAGCGCTGCCGCTGGTTCTTCAATAATTCTCTGAAAAATCTCATATACCTTTTTGGCGTCTTCTTCTACGCGAGCTTCTAAGCGTTGGAAGTCGGGTTCACTTGCGATAGCGACCAGATCTGCTTTGAGGGCAGACGACATGTCGGTTTCACGTTCTTTGTTCATTTCTTCTTCAATTGTCAGGCTTAGCATCCCTTGCAAACCTTGCCATAGGCGCAGGGCTTTGATCAAAAAGGTTGCATCTTGCACGTTAATTAAGTGGGAATCTGATAAGTTTTGTAATGCGGCTGTGGTGTTTGGGTTTAAGATACTGGGTTGGGTGTTGGCGTCTTTTAGCAGCAAGTATTGTGCAATAAATTCAATATCGACGATGCCTCCACGCATACGTTTTAAGGCCCATCGCCCATCGGCAGGTTTTTCGCGGGCCAAACGTTGGTGCATGTTTAAAACATCAAACAGCAGTTTTTCAGGAGCGCGAGGTTTGGTTAAGGCGTCGTTGACTGCGGTCTCGACTTGAGTGGCAAAAGAATCATCTGCAACCACAATCCGAGCCCGGGTTAAGGCCATTTGCTCCCAAGTCCACGCATTTTCGGCGTGGTACTTTTTAAATGCCCGAAGAGTTGTTGCGATAGGGCCAGAATTGCCCGATGGCCGCAACCGCATATCCACTTTGTACAAGCTACCTTCCTCAGTAAGGGCCGTAATCGCATTTATGTAGCGCTGACACAAACGGGCAAAATATTGGGTTGCGTATAAAGGTTTTTGACCATCAGATTGTGATTGTTCGTCGGAAACATCGTAAATAAAAACCAAATCTAAATCCGAAGACGCAGTCATCTCGCGGCTGCCCAATTTTCCCAACGCCAGTACGGCTAAGCTGGACCCTGCAACGTGACCATGATTTTTTACAAACTCGGCTTCAACGCGAGGGTAGAGCCCTTGAAGTGCGGCCTGAGCAATATCGCTTAAAGCGCCTGATGCCTCTTTTAGACCAATCATGCCTTGCACCCGCTGAACTCCAATTTGGAAGCGATGGTCATTGGCCCAACGTCGACAAATATTTAAGGCTTCTTCTAAATATTTGGAGCGCTCAAGTTGCTGGGAAAGGTCAATTTTGAGTTCTACAAAATTAGGTGGGTTGTCAAAAAAATCAGGCGCTAAAACGCTATCTAAGGCAGACGGCCGGCTGGCCAAGTGGCGCGCGAGGCGAGGGGCTTTCCCCATGATTTCTGCAACCAGATTTAAGATTTCTGGTTGTGCTTGAAACATGGAAAATAGCTGAATTCCAGCTGGAAGACCCTTCAAAAACATATCGAACTTTAGGAATGTTGCTGTTGGGTCCGGCATGGTAGCAATAGCATGTAAAAGCGTCGGCATTAGCTCTGTTAAAATTTCTCGAGATCGGGTGCTGTGGGTTGCTTTGTAGCGTCCGTGGTGCCAGCCGCGAATGGTCGCGTCAATGGTTTTAGGTTGTTCGTAACCAAGATCGGCGATGGCATTTAAAGTGTCAGGGTCGGGGTCACCCCCCGTAAAAACCAAGTTTCTTCCAACACTATCACCGGTTCCTAGTGAGGGGGCATCATTGAATAAATTGGCGTAAATATCATGGACCCGATGGATGTGCATCTCGACAGCTTGGGTGAATTGATTTTGGTCTTTGTAACCTGAAAATAATGCCAAATGGTGCAATCTGACATCGTCGTAAGGTAATGTTTGGGTCTGCTCGTCGTTGATCATCTGTAACCGATGCTCAAGCGTTCTCAAAAAATGATAACTGTCGATCAAAGAATCTCGAGTTTCCTCATTGCACAGACCAAATTCTGCCAGTCTTTGGATCGCCATTATGGTGGATCGAGAACGCAAATGCGGTTCGCGCCCACCCCAAATGAGCTGCTGTGTTTGGGCGAAAAGTTCAATTTCACGAATACCGCCCCGGCCCAGCTTTATGTTGTGGCCAGGGACATCCATCTTATTGCCCGATTTGTGAGCATTAATTTGGCGCTTGATTGAATGGATGTCTTGAATAGCGGCAAAATCAAGAGATTTTCGCCAAATAAACGGTGTAAGCCATTTTAAAAAACGCTCTCCAGCAACTATGTCACCCGCCACAGCACGGGCCTTGATCATGGCTGCACGTTCCCAGTTTTGACCTAAACTTTCGTAATATGTTTCGGCGGCAT
>CALJEW010000300.1 GCA_938074585.1 uncultured Rhodospirillales bacterium
CCTGATCCTGATGTAAGAACAGTTCCCCCTTATAATAATGAGGAAGAGGAGAAAGCCACAGGCACATCCATTGGTATGATGGGGCAAATGCTAGAGCTGATAGACGCAGACTTATCGCGCGAACCCATTACAATTCTTACATGGGCCCGCAGTTACCGGGCGCTCCACAAAACTCTAGGAAGCGTTCTATTTGTTGTGACCCAACATTAACCTTTTCAAATGGGTTGGCCCAATCACGCAGGCCAAAAATATGTTACTGACTCATAGCACAAAACGATCTGCCCCTATTAATTTTCCAATGCCAAACGAGCTTCATTTTGTTGCGGTCCGCGATGGCCCCGACGGGCAGTCATTGAGCAAGCTTACGGGCATGAAGCAAGACCGTGACACATTACTGAATTTAATAAAAGGGTGTATTAATGCTGATATCAGATGAAATTGACGTATTTAAACATGATGGAAATGTTGCTAAATGGACATTTCGAAATCTAGGACTAAACCCAAAACTCAAAAAGCGCATTTATATCCTAGCCGGAGGTAAGCATTATTTTTTAGCACAAAAATACAACTAAAAGCATTATAAAGTAATAACCTTGTTCAATAGACACCCTAGAAGTCAACGGCGAATATGATCGTATTCTTGCAAAATATTTAAATTGATGAAGCGCTGAAAACTGCTAAACCTTGCTATACTTATTTAATGCATACCGTTCTCACTTTCTACATGCTGGAACCCACATCCTATGACCTCCACTCCCGACCACAATCGTGGCATCGTATTGATGCTTGTAGCCATGGTGTTGTTCACCTTAAACGATGCCATTGGTAAATGGTTGGTTGCAACGTATCCGGTGGGTCAGTTGTTGGCAATTCGTAGCTTTGCGGCCTTGGCTGTGTTGTTACCCATCGCGTGGCGCAATGGAGATTTAAAGCGGATCATGTTGATACAACAACCGGGATTACAGGTTCTTCGTTTGGTTTTGGTGATCGCTGAGGTTTCTTGCTTTTACTGGTCGGTTAAGTTTTTACCCCTAGCCGATGTGTTCATGTTCTATCTGGCATCGCCGCTGTTTTTAACTGTCTTTTCTGTGATTTTTTTACACGAACATGTGGGTATTCGTCGGTGGGCTGCACTGGGCGTTGGTTTTTTGGGTGTCATTTTCATTTTTCCACCCAGCGATGCCGTCTTATCTTTGCCCGCGCTCGTCGCCCTCGGCGGCAGCGTTGCATTAGCACTGATGCTAACCCTTACCCGATCTTTAAGCTCTGGCACCGGCGGGTTAACACTCATTACATTACAAACCTTGGCGGTTGGTTTGGCCGGGTTATCAACCCTTCTGGTTGCTCCTTTAGTACCTGAATTAGTGTGGGCAACCCCGGACTTATTGGATTTCAGCTTGCTCTGTTTGTTGGGATTCGTCGCTACATCAGCCCATTTCATGATGAATTCCGCTGTCACATCAGCACCTTCTGCCGTCGTTGCACCGTTCCAATACACCTCTATTGTTTGGGCAATTATTTTGGGTTATTTGATTTGGGACGATTTTCCAAGAACTCAAGCATTCATAGGTACATCACTAATTGTCGGTAGTGGTTTGTTTGTGCTATATCGAGAACGAAAAAAAAAAATTAGTTCCCCTTGATTGGCAACCAATATCTGATACATCATTCGAACTAGATTTAAAAATGACCCGTGAGGGACGCCCCGTTTCTTAAAAACTCCTAATATTGCCGCCCATTCTTTTTACCATTGAGGTCTTCGTTTTAGTTATCAGCCAAAAGCAACCCCCGATTCGCAAACCGCCATCCAAATAAGCCAACACTGTCCGTATCATTGAAGCATAACCAACCTAAAAAAGGTGCCAGAATGATGGCTGGAACCAAAATCATTCGGATATTAAGCATTGGCTATGATTAGACCATCTGCCATGGAAAAGGCAATATCTGATCTGCCGAAGCTAAACAGAAATATCTTGGCGTCAGTAAATAGAACACCCAGCTTTCCTTAAAATTGAAGATAGAGTCCTAAATGTTCGTGGAACAAAATTGGCCAATAAGCAAAAATTACTCAAACGCGATACCATATCCCAATCCACCGTCGACCAAGAGTTCCGCCACACCCTATCCCAACGTAGAAAAGTTAAAGATTTAAAAACCGTAATCAATCTGATCCCCACTTAAATATCCGTGCAATCTGAACAAATCGCTGTGTATCAAGTAAGCCATGAACAAGCCAAGCTAAATTTAGACAGAACCCACATCCGCCTGTCGTTTAATGTCCATGTTGCAAATGATGCCGTTGAAGCCACCCAATATGCACAAATAGGTCAAAGCGTTGGCGGTCACCGGCAGTATGGAAATAGCAGGAATTGAGGCGTTAATTCCAATTGCTCAGTTTCGTGGCCTTGCCCATGTCGATGCGGGTGATGATGCAAAACAGATTACTGGTACTTTTTCTTTTGCCAACATCGTCGAACACATGGGCTTTAACTTAACCGTTCGATTAGGTGCAGGTACTATTAAATGGCCCAGCAGGTTTGCCCAGATCATCGATACGATTTATAAAAAACCAGATCGTTGATATTATTGCTGCCGTTGATGAGGCTTTTTCAAAAGCCATCTCCGGCATGCGTCCACCGTTGACCAAAGGCATGTTTGTTGAAATTGAAATCAGCGTCAAGATAATTCAAACTGCATCATCGTTCTACTCTCGTCTGTTCACAAAGGCCAAATAAATATTTTAAACACTGAAAATCTAGTGGTAATTCACACCATTGAACCGGGCTTATTATACAAAGGTAGCCTTGTTTTCCCTCGGGTTAAAATTAATGCTTAGGACAAAGGTATTGTCTATGATCTATTACCCAGCACGGAAGGGATGCTGTTGATCCCAAGCGCCAGCGACGCCTTAAGTCCAGGGCTTTTGCATGAAGTGCAAGCGTCGCTCAAATGATCCGCTTTTTCACCACCCACCCGACAGTTGCCAACTTGTTGATGATTGGCATTATTGTAATTGGATTTGCCGCCGTACAAAGTTACAGCGCGAAATCTTTACCCAGATTGAGCCACGCCGGGTTAAAGTATGGTTGCCTATCAGGGCACCCGCGACGAAGATATTGAAGAATATATATGCAGCGCATTGAAGATGCGGTTGATTACATCAACAGTTTTCATGAATTAGTATACGATGCTAAAAAAGGCAGCGCAAAAGCGGTGATTGAAATGCAAGAAAGTGGCATTAGCAGGCGTTGTGGTCAACGATTACATATTGCTGGTAAACTTCATCTAGCATTACCATGGCAACACTAAGTCCATTGCAGATATTGCCCCTAAAGCTAGCCAAGCTCATTTTTGCGCCGTCTTTTTAACCTCAGCAACCACTAGGCTTGTGCCAATGCTATCTGAAACCAACTTATAAGCGCAAATTCTAATCCCCTTAGTCATAAGTCGCTGATTCAGGCTTTTAGTTTCAACCGTTTTGGTGTATTTTTGGTGCCTGTTGCATATGCTTTTTCTGATTATATGGGATTGCCAAAGCTCGATCAAATCTACCTTTACGTCTTGTTGTTGCGATGGCCGTTGTTTATAAATTTAAGAAAAATAATCAAAAATACTGAGGATCCATGGAACACATACTCCACACAAATACAAACGTCTTGTTAGCCCCTGAAGCCCTAATTACCTACGTAACAGAAATATTTAAAACTGCTGGATGTTCGGCCAAAGAAGCGGCCTGCATTGCCAACCGCTTGACCGGGGCGAACATGCGCGGCCACGACAGCCATGGCGTAATCCGAGTTCCACGCTACGTCGACGCGTTGCAAAAGGGCTTAGTCAATGCAGATCAAACAGTTGATGTGGTTACAGAAAACGATGTCATGGCGGTGCTGGACGGTAAGTTTGGATTCGGCCAATCTATTGGCGAACAAGCCGTTGATAAGGGTATTGCCAAAGCCAAAGCTCACGGAATTTCAATCATTGCATTACGAAATTCGGGTCACGTGGGACGAATTGGCGACTGGGCTGAACGCGCAGCTGAAGCCGGACTGGTATCGATCCACATGGTCAACGTTAAAAACTCATTGCTGGTAGCCCCCTTTGGTGGCCGCGACCGCCGCATGAGCACATCACCTTTTTGTGCTGGCATTCCGATGCCCGGTGAAACTCCGGTGATTTTAGATTTCGCAACCTCTGCCGCCGCCGAAGGCAAAGCTATGGTCGCATTAAGCGGTGGTAAACCATTGCCAGAAGGATCAATGATCACCAAAGACGGTATGCTTTCCAACGATCCTGTACATTTGTATGGAGAACAATCGGTTGCTGGCAACCCCAACCCCAATATCGGGCCGGGCGCGCTTCGGACATTTGGTGATCACAAAGGATCGGGCATGAATTTTTTAATGGAAATTTTGGCCGGTGCATTGACTGGAACCGGTGCAAATGCGCCCATTCCTGATTTGAACGTCCGAAAAGTTGGAAACGGCATGTTATCAATTTATATGTCGGTTGAGATTTTCAGATCGGCTGATGAATTTGCCAGTGAGGTTCGCAATTATATCGAGTTCGTTAAAAGCTCCCGCCCCGCAGAAGTGGGCGGCGAAGTTTTGGTCCCCGGTGAAAAAGAATTACAAACAATGAATGAGCGTAACATAAGCGGCCTTCCGTTAAGCCCAAACGCCTGGGCCAACATTCAGGCCTGCGGCGACAGACTAGGCGTCAAAGCTCCAGCATAATAAAAGTGATCGCTATTCACAGCGCCCCTTAGATTAGACCCAATAGCTTTCATATATTTTTTCGAAAAATTATTCTTTAACACTAGATACAATGGCTTCGTAAATTTTTCTTGAAGGCCATAATGTTTGGATTGTGTCGGTACCCAGAGCAAAGTTGATGTAGTCTTTATCTCAATTCAATTACCCAAGCGTTGCAGCCAATTAGCGTTTATTTTTCCATTGACGAGGCCCCCTTTAAATAGATTATCAACAAATAGATAACTCGTATAGAAGCCACTCAATCGACCCCGTTCCATCATTCGGAAAAACGAAACACTGTGGCTAATTTGAATGAATTTCATTCCATATTTTTTACCAAACGAACAGTATAAGAAACCAATGGTAGCAAACCCGATTGATTTTCCATGCAAATTAACAATGATCTCGATTTTTTATGTTTCGGAGGTCTGGATAACAATTCGGAGACAACCAACCACACCTAACTTAATCGTTTTCTGGATGGCTTTCGTCGTTGCCCCCGTTATCATGAAATCAATAGACCCCTTAATGAGACCTCGACTTTGCCGTAGTGTAGGTAAAAAAATCATTAAAAGTGATTCCAATTTGCTTTTTAATAAACGAAGAACCTCACAAAAAGACCTTCGTTTTTACCGTCTTACGTCACTCGACCTCAAGAGTAAAAATCAGCCACATCAAAAATGTTATTACTTTCAGATCCTTGCACGATACTTAATGGAAACACTACGATCAAATTAAGCCCACAAATCCTCATCAACCTTCACATAAACTGAACTTGCATATAACTTAAACATCAATCAAGCATGATCAACATACAAATAAATGGCACAAGTTGAAGCATCATATTGTTACGGAATTCAACTTTTGTAGCCTATACGATTATCCACCTAAGTAATCAGAAATAATCTCAATAAAGGGTTCCGCGAATTTTTCAGTCTTTGATTTTCCAACCCCATTTACGTCTAAAAAGGCAGCGGTGTTTTGAGGTTTTTGGTAGGCCATATCAACCAGTGTTTTATCGGTGAAAACAACATATGCCGGAACGTCGCGTTCTTGTGCCAAAGCAAGGCGGCGGACTTTGAGCATATTATATAGCTCTTCATCCGCTTCGGATAACCCAGTTGATAAGGTTTTGTGGCTGCGTTTTTGACGTTCGGCCGGCAAACGTGCCACTTCTTCCCGGTAGTTAAATTCAGCTTTACCACGGGTCAAATTAAAGCCTTTTTCAGAAACGCTTATCCCGCCATGGCCGTCCGTATCTAAATTTAAGAACCCCGCCGCCACCAATTGGCGGATAATTGAGCGCAATTGATCTTTTCCAAACGATTTACTAGCTCCATAGGCGGTCAATTGATCATGATTAAATTTTCGAATTTTATCGGTATTGGCGCCCATCAACACATCAACAATATGGACTGCTCCAAACATCTGCCCTGTTCCTTCGATGGCTGACAATACTTGAGCCGCAATCGAAGCCCCATCAACCAGAGTTGGTGGGTCAATGCAGACATCACAATTGTTACAGGCATCAGATTTTTCGTCAAAATAACTAAGCAACGATTGTCGACGGCACGTTGAGGCTTCACAAAAGGCAATCAACTGATCTAAGCGTTTGTGTTCACGGCGCTTGTGGTCATCTCCTGATTGTTCTTGATCAATGAACATTCGGCGCATGCGGATATCATCCAAGCCATACAGCATTAATGTTTCAGACGGCAACCCATCGCGCCCGGCACGGCCAATTTCCTGATAATAGGCTTCCATGCTGGACGGTAAATTGGCGTGAAAAACGTAGCGCACATCGGGTTTATCAATGCCCATACCAAAGGCAATGGTCGCGACCATAACGACGCCTGGGTCGGTCATGAAAATATCTTGATGGGTAGAGCGATCATTGGCATCCATGCCCGCATGATACGGAAAGGCGCGAATTCCATTGGTATTTAAAAAAATTGCAGTTTCTTCGGTTTTTTTGCGCGACAAACAATAAACAATGCCGCTTTCTCCTTTGCGGGCTTCGATGAATTGCAGCAATTGCTGCTTCCATTCACCCCGAAGCGCTACGCCTAAGCGAATGTTAGGCCGATCAAATCCAGATACAAACACATCCCCATCACCACCGAACAACCGATCTGCAATATCTTTTTGAGTCGCGTCGTCCGCCGTAGCGGTCATGGCCGCTAAGGCAACTCCCGGGAAGTGATATCGCAATTTTGCCAATTCTTCATAATCAGGGCGAAACGCCGGGCCCCAACGTGAAATACAATGGGCTTCATCAATAGCAATCATAGCCACTGGCAATTTGCCAATGGCTGCTATCATGCGCGGCGTCATCAAGCGCTCGGGTGAAATATACAAAAGTTTAATTTCTCCCGCCACAACCTTTTTCCAAGTAACCACGTTCACATCATAACTGCGCGATGAATTAAGCGTTTCAGCAGCAACACCGGCTAATTTAAGGGCGGACACTTGATCTTCCATCAAAGCAACTAAGGGCGATACAACCACAGTCAACCCGCCTTTAACCAAAGCAGGAACCTGAAAACATAGTGATTTTCCGGACCCCGTTGGCATCACGGCCAAAACGTTGCGGCCTGCTAACAGAGAGATAACCACATCTTCTTGACCTGGGCGAAACACTTCATAGCCAAAGGTGTTTTGTAAAATTGATAGTGCTTCAGTCATGAAAAATTAAATCTTCTATTATTTGCTAACAGGAAATCCATCTTTGATCCACTTTGAAATGCCATCGGTGACATTATAAACATTCTGAAAACCCCGTTGACCTGTCAAAAACTTCGAGATTACCGTTGACCGATTGCCGCTACGGCAAATTATAATCACTTCTTCTTCGGGGCTAGCGGCTGCCATCATTTGAGGGATGAAACCTTGGTTGAAAGTATCTTTCTTATCAAATGCTGTGACTTTATGGCTACCTTTAATAACGCCCGTTGTGTCCCATTCATCTTTGCGGCGGATATCAACAATTTTCACCCCCCGATCCAGCAATTCTTTTAATTCCAAATTATCAATATTGGAATACCTAACACCTTCAACCGACAGCAATTCAACTTCAAACTTTAAGGTTGCCTTGGGTGGGATCGCTTGCCCGGCACCCCGTGAGCCATAGCCCAAATGTGGAGGAATAATCAGCACCCGTTTACCGCCAACACGCATTCCTTTAACGCCTATATCCCAGCCCTTAATTACTTGGCGCGCACCTAGCGTGAACGTAAAGGGTTTGTTCCGATCATGGCTCGAATCAAACTTTTTACCATTTTTCTGTAGCCATCCGGTGTAATGGACAGTCACCTTTGCATTGTGTATAGCTTCTGCACCCGTACCCAACTTAAGGACTTTAATTTCAATATCTTTTTTGGCCGCATATGCCGACGGAGCAATAAACAATGCCGCCATAAAAAGGAGTGCCGCGGAAGTAAGGTAAGCTTTGATCGTGGGCATCGGATTTCCTGTCGTGGTTAAATTCAGCACGGTTCTTTTAGGCTTATATCTGACGCTCGACAACCCCATGCAACGTTAGCATCATGCCGGTCATTGTGCGTTCATCGTTTTGTTTGCTCCACGACAATAACTTTTACATATAGAACAACATTTGTGCTGTAAACTTTGGAACATGCGCCAAATTGACAAAGTTTTTAGGGTACTTTTACAAATCAAAAAACAGTGCTGGCAATCCGTTGAAGTGAACGTACTTAAATTTATCATCAAGGATCACATTTAAGGTGCATTGATCCATCGATATACCGAGCGCTTTCTCTATTTCCAGATCATCAACACTCCAGTAGTCAAATTCCCGATACACTTCAGTCCGCCAATCAGCAGAGGCAGGGGGGATCGCCATGGCAAAAAGGCCTTAATGAGAAGCCATCGCACTGGCGTGGTATGTCCGAACCTGACCAATCCAGTACTGTCGGCATAATTTCAACGGTTTCTGTAAATTGATATATACGTGACCCTCTGGATGAGTTTTCATCTCTACAGGAGTTACGGAAGATAAGGAGGACTTAATAACCTTGATCGAAATAACCGCGTTTACCAAATAACCAATGATCACCCAAAAGCTAGCCATGGCCCGACGAAAAAATAATCAAGGTTTTGTAATAGAAACCCATATCTTTCAAGTTTTTAATTAATTAGCCAACTTAATGATCAACTTTTCTAATAAGGCCAAATTAGATGGCGCGCACTTGGGCGACGTCGTGGTCGCACATATCGCCGCCAATGCTTGGATATATAAAATGATCATTCCAGCAACCACCATCCTTTAAAGCTTCCCTAATCTACGGATACGCTTGGGCTTCTGCTATTTCAGACCAAACTGGCGGAGGCACTTGAGACGTTGAATATATTTTATTATACGGCTCGGGGGCAACAAACAGGGGGGAGGACGCAAATAGGACACATGTGCAAACCAACTGTCCGTTTGTTTGGAAATATACGATTGCACTTTATTAGTCAAAAACGCCGTCATCGAGTCATCGGCAGACTAGATAGGTGGCGAGAACGTCCGTTCATGATTATCGGCATCATAATAATCTGTTAAGTGATGAAAGATTTGGCTCTTCTGCTGTGGTATCTTATAAACCTTCGCTTTCTAATCTTAGATCCACGGAATCAAATAATCCACCAGCAAGATTTCAGCCCGAAACACCGGCAACACGCCTTCATACACAAAGCGGGTCAATTCTTCTTGGGGCGTCTTT
The DNA here is from genome assembly GCA_938074585.1 of uncultured Rhodospirillales bacterium. Taxonomy (GTDB): domain Bacteria; phylum Pseudomonadota; class Alphaproteobacteria; order Rhodospirillales; family Casp-alpha2; genus JABMNT01. The sequence continues at coordinate 9,476 of CALJEW010000300.1, forward strand.
CTTGGGTCGCAGCTGGTATCAGTGTAGCCAAACAATACTGGATCATACCCCATTACCAGGGCTTCCAAAGCAATATTTGAATGGCGCGCATCCAACGGCGTTCCAGTTAGGCATGAACGATAGTTTTGCAAATACATACCGGCCAGCAAACTGGCGCGTGCCGAGCCACAAGGTGCGCACACCGTAAAATGGTTCTAAAAACACACGCTATCAGCAATTAACGCATCCAAATGAGGAGTTTTGACGCATGAGTGATTCATGGTAGAAAGGCAATAAACCCAAAATTAACCAGCCGTAATTAAAAAAATATTGCGTATCTGCTGTGTCATCATCGCTCCGGCTATCGTGAACGCTTTTTAAAGTTGCTATGAAAACAAATGGTTTTCAATAGAGGTTATCAAAGATCTTGATTTTGGCCTCCATTAACCCACAATATTGACCTACCTGACCAATTGGTTCAGGTATCTGTCTATATAAACCCTTCTTCATAAAAATTGAGAATTTTTAATGACGACCGTAAAACAGATGTATAGTGCCGATGAAATCGCTGATCGGATCGACGTATTGGCGGCAGAAATAGCAGCCGAAATTTCAGGCCATTTGACGGTTATTGGCGTGCTAAAAGGAAGTTTCATTTTTTTAGCCGATTTGGTCCGCGCACTTGATAGAGCTGGGCTGCCTTGTCGGGTGGAATTTCTACGCCTCAGCAGTTATGGCAACAAACAAAAAGCATCAGGCGATGTGGTGCTGATTGGGGGATACCCAGATGTCGATAGTGATGGAACCATTTTACTAGTTGATGATATTGTCGATACCGGGTACTCCATCACATACGCCATAAACTTATTAAAAGCCGGCAGCACAATGCAAATAAAAACGTGCACACTGCTGGACAAGCCGTCAAGACGGGAAGTGGATGTGGATGTGAGTTTTGTTGGCTTCACCATCCCCGACGAATTTGTTGTTGGTTATGGCATCGATTACGCCGAAAATTACCGGTCTTTACCTTATTTAGGTGTTGTCGAAAAAAAATAAGATGCAGAAAAAATGTTTTGTCTGAAATATTTAGCTTTTATATTTAGATAATTGGTAAGAAGGATCGCATGTGTATATTAAATCTTACCACTTCTGCTAGGTTGCCTAAAACGGCTTATTTCCGGCAGAAAGAAAAACCGCCTCTAACGTAAGCTAGAGGCGGAATCAGAATTATTTACTCGACGACTGACAAGTTCTCTGCAGAGGACTTGCCGTTCTGTCCAGCTTGAAGCTCGTAAGAGATCTTCTGGCCTTCGTTTAGTGTGCTTAAACCAGCACGCTCAACAGCAGAAATGTGCACAAATGCATCGTTGCCGCCATCTTCTGGCTCGATGAAGCCAAAACCCTTAGTTGGGTTAAACCATTTTACTGTACCTGTAGTCATAGTTATTTCCTTAATAGATATAAAGTATATTTCGAGCTACACAAAACGTGCAACCCAAGTCAAAACGAGTACATTGTCAGGGATTTAACTAAGCTAAGCGGCAAACCGATTATTTAGGCAGCCAAACGAATGCAACACGATGTTGTGTGTATATATCTTTTTCATCAAATGTCAATAGTTATAGTGATCAAGTTGATTCGTTCATCAAAGTAACACAAGCCAAATTCAAGACTTTTATCCAATTCAACAAAGCCAAACATTGCGCTTTACCGCCAAATTTCCTATTGCTAGGCCAACTTTTTAACTAGGGGAAATTAAATGAGTAAGCTAACACGCACACTGCGTTCGCAGCAATGGTACAACAATCCAGACAATCCAGGCATGACAGCTCTATATTTAGAGCGTCAATTGAACTACGGCTTAACATTAGAAGAGCTACAATCCGGCAAACCGATGATTGGCATAGCTCAAACCGGGTCTGATTTATCCCCTTGCAACCGTCATCACATTGAACTTGCAAAACGTACGCGCGAAGGCATTACCGCAGCGGGCGGCATTTGTTTTGAGTTCCCAACCCACCCCATTCAAGAAACCGGCAAGCGCCCAACCGCCAACTTAGACCGTAACTTGATGTATTTAGGCTTGGTAGAACTTTTATACGGCTTCCCTATCGACGGCGTTGTTTTAACCACCGGTTGCGACAAAACCACACCTGCTTTGTTGATGGCCGCCGCTACCGTTGATATTCCAGCCATCGCCTTATCCGTTGGCCCCATGCTGAATGGTTGGCACAATGGCGAGCGCACAGGCTCTGGCACCATCGTGTGGAAAGCCCGTGAAATGTTAGCGGCTGGTGAAATCGATTATGAAGGTTTTGTTGAGCTCGTTTCTTCTTCCGCTCCGTCCGTTGGGTATTGCAACACTATGGGCACAGCAACAACCATGAACTCATTAACAGAAGCTTTGGGCATGTCGTTGCCTGGTTGTGCTGCAATTCCGGCGCCATACCGCGAACGTGGACAGATTTCCTATGAAACCGGGAAGCGCATCGTCGAGATGGTCATCGAAGACCAAAAACCATCCGACATCTTAACCCGTGAAGCATTCGAGAACGCCATTGTTATCAACTCAGCCATTGGCGGTTCCACCAACGCGCCGATACACTTGAACGCCATCGCGCGTCACATTGGCGTAGAGCTTGACGTATCCGACTGGCAAAACGTTGGCCACGACACCTCACTGATCGTTAACCTACAGCCTGCTGGTGATTACTTAGGCGAAGATTTCCACCGCGCTGGCGGCATCCCTGCGGTTACTGGTGAATTAATCAAAGCTGGTAAATTACCACATCCAAACGCCATGACAACGAACGGCAAAACCATTGGCGAGAACTGTGGCAATAAACTGAGCGTCAACCAAGACGTGATTTATCCCTACGACAAACCAATGCTTAAGAACGCAGGCTTCATTGAATTAAAGGGCAACCTGTTCAATTCAGCGATCATAAAAGCCAGTGTGATTTCAGCAGATTTCCGCAAAACATATCTGTCTAACCCCGATGACCTAAACGCCTTCGAAGGCCGCGCCATCGTTTTTGATGGACCGGAAGATTACCACCACCGAATCGATGATCCAGATTTGAACATCGACATCAATTGCATGTTATTTGTGCGCGGTGCAGGCCCGATTGCCTATCCGGGCGGTGCTGAAGTTGTCAACATGCAGCCACCAGCCGCCATGATTAAAGCCGGCATCACGTCCCTACCCTGCATTGGTGACGGACGCCAATCCGGCACCAGTGGATCACCTTCAATCTTAAACGCGGCTCCAGAAGCAGCAGCCGGTGGCGGATTAGCGATCATTCGAACCAATGACATGGTACGCATTGATTTGAATGAGGGCTCTGCCAACATAATGATTACCGATGAAGAAGTCGCAGAACGCTTCAAGCAGTTAGAAGCCGATGGTGGATATCCGATCCCAGAAAACCAAACCCCATGGCAGGAAATTTTCCGCGATCGGGTCGAGCAGTTTGATCAAGGCATGATTATGCGGGGAGCCGACAAGTACCAAAAGATCCACGTAACCAAAGGCATCCCGCGCGATAATCACTAGGGCTATTAGCCCCGTTTTATTCGTTATCCCCTACCTCCTTCTGGGGGAGCGTTAGGGTGGCGGGATTTACTAAAAAAAGACTATCGGCGATACTATATGAACAACTACCTCGTTACCGCCCTCTATAAGTTCGTCGCCTTAAAGGACTTCGAAGCCCTGCAACCGCCCCTGCTGGAAAAGTGTCAGTCAGAAGGGGTTATGGGGACGTTGCTGCTTGCTCGTGAAGGCATCAACGGCACCATTGCCGGGCCAGAGAACGGCGTACGCAATGTTCTAGCCTACATCCGCGAAGATACCCGGATGAGTGATTTAGTTCATAAAGAAGCGTGGGCCGAAAAGCTTCCGTTCCTGCGTATGAAAGTCCGCTTGAAAAAAGAGATTGTGACCATGGGGGTTGAAGACATCGACCCAGTCCATTTCGCCGGCACCTATGTCGAGCCGGAAGATTGGAATGAGCTGATCTCAGATCCCAATGTCATCGTCGTCGATACCCGAAACGATTATGAGGTCGAGATAGGAACTTTTAAAGGCTCCATTGACCCGAAAACCACATCGTTTCGAGAATTCCCAGAATGGGCCAAAAACAGTGACCTGCTCAAAGGTAAAAAGAAAATCGCAATGTTTTGCACTGGCGGAATTCGGTGTGAAAAATCCACCGCTTATATGCGTCAATTGGGCGTTGAAGATGTGTTCCATTTAAAAGGTGGTATTTTAAAATATCTAGAAACAATGCCAAAAGACGAAAGCCTCTGGGAAGGCGAATGTTTTGTTTTTGATGAGCGAGTATCGGTTGGTCATGGGCTGGAACAAGGCTCCTACGACATGTGCCACGGTTGCCGCCACGCTATAGACGACGACGACAAAAGATCAGAACACTACGTCTCCGGCGTCAGTTGCCCCAAATGCCATAACAAACTCTCCCAAAGCCAAAAAGACCGCTTCGGCGAACGCCAAAAACAAATCGAATTGGCAAAGGCACGCAGTAAAGTGTATACTGGGCAAGCAGTTCAGGAGAAGTGAATTTTTAATTATTGGATATAACTCCAATTAAATTTTCTTGAGAATTTAATAAAGTTATGGACTAATAACGTTTAACGACAGATACACCTGCGCCTAATTTTTCACCCCTAACAAACTGTTTCGGTCCTTTTTAGTGCCTAATCGCTAAATCCATATATCCGGTTGCCTTCCAATGAAGGCGGTCTTTTTTTTGTATGAAAAACTAATGGAACTTAAAATCAACAACCGTTCGCAAGTAATTGCAGCGTCTACGAAGACAACATGAAAGCCGTAAAGCACAGCTTAAATTGGCTGGGCCATTTCACACCACAAAAAACATAGGCATGTCATTGATCCCGGATCAGGACTTATTAAAAGTCCTAAAAGACTTCCAAGCCGATCAAAACTTGTCCACCACAGGCGAAATACGCCCCGATGACGAGACCTAAAAACGCTCAATAAAAATCTCTTAAAACCAAATTGGAGACACTAGACATGGGGGTAAATTCATAGACATGGCCACTGTACAAGACCGAAGATTCCGTTCCTCTAACGCAGATCAAGAAATACAAGTATAATCAAAGTAGAACTTACCA
>CALJEW010000301.1 GCA_938074585.1 uncultured Rhodospirillales bacterium
AACACGGCAATTTGCTCATTTATATTTTTTACAACTATTGATTCTCGGCGTATAGAATTGATATCAAGAATTGCAACAACAAGGGAAGAACTCGTTGGTGTGGTCTCCTTGGTCTGAGCATACGCGCTGACGATGGAGAAGGATAAAGAAACGACTAATGCAATAAACGAACAAATTTTCATGACGGTCAACACGCGCTCCTAAAATCTAGTTCCAAAATTAATCCGAAAGTTTTCTATCTCATCATTGTCTTCTTTAAGCAATGGAATGCCAATATCAATCCCTAATGGACCAAACGGAGACACCCAAGTCATTCCGATACCTGTGGATAGTCTGAGATTTCCATCATCAACTGTCGTTGAGTTCTTTGGGGATAACTTTCCGGCGGCTCCAAAATCTGTAAACACACGCCCACCAATGCCGAGTTCAGCAGGTAAACCAACTGGAAACGTTAATTCGGCTGAGCCATTGTAAAGCCATTCGCCACCGAGCGAGTCATCCGTTGCTGTATCGCGGGGGCCCGCCCCTCGGTTTGCGAAGCCCCGTAAATTATCACCACCAAGATGAAAACGGTCTAATATACTAACATCTTGTCCTATTCCAACAATATGACTAAATCGGCCACCAACAGTTAACACCCATTGGTCTTTAAATTCATAATAATTTGCGCCGCGTAAAACGTTACGGGCATACTTAACATTTCCTCCTAACCCAGCAATGGCAGTATCTAAATTTAGAAAATATCCTTCTGTTGGGCTGTGAGAGTTGTCACGTTTGTCGTAACCAATTGAATGGCTGACTTCTGACTTATATTTTGTCCCAGTAACATCTTGAACTAATGTTGACGCCGTAGTATCGACACTTCCAATAGTTGATTTACTAAGCCCGTATCTCCAATCTTGGCGGAGCTCTTCGGTTATTGGGTACCCTGCCCTTAGCTTAAAACCAGAGCGCTTCACGTCGAAAGAGCTAGTGTCTTGCAAGTCTTGATTGACGTGAAAAACATCAAAACCGGCACGAATTTCACGGTCAAGGAAATATGGTTCAGTGAAGGCTAAATCAATTTCACTTCGTGTCGCTGCAATCTGTAAATTTAAAGCTAAGTTTTGACCACGCCCTAGGAAGTTGCTTTCGGTAATACCAAAATCACCAATAGGTCCTACGGATGACGAAAAACCAGCACCTATTGAGATAGAGCCAGTAGATTTTTCTTCAACTTCGACTTTAATGACAGCCTTATCAGTAACGCTGCCTGGTGTCTGCTCCATATTCACTTTAGAAAAAAAACCAAGGCTTTGTAAACGTTGTTTTGATCGTCGAAGCTTCGCTGAGTTGAAAGCGTCGCCTTCTACAATTTGAAATTCACGGCGAATTACTTTATCCAACGTGCGAATATTTCCAGATATATCAATACGTTCGACAAAAGCTCGGGGGCCTTCAACCACTTCAAACGTTATATCAATAGTTTTCTTTTCTCGGTCACGATTAACACGTGGGCGGACATCGACAAACGCATAGCCTAATTCGCCTATGCGATTTGTTAGATTATCAACAGTTTGATCTACTGCTGATATATCATACCATTCACCGGCCTCAATCTCGATGATATCGACTAAGTCTTCTTTTTTAAGGTCGCGTAATCGCGCATCAATCTCTAATTTATTGAATTGATACCTTGTCCCTTCATCAACTGTGAAAGTGACGAAAAAATCTTTCCGATCCGTGGTCAGTTCGGCTAATGCCGATGTTACCCTGAAATCAGCAAACCCATCTACTAGGTAAAAACGACGTAAAAGTTCACGGTCTAAAGTAATGCGGTCTGGGTCATAGGTGTCATCATTCGAAAGAAAGCGCCACCAGTCGGTTTCTTTTGTTCGGATAACTTCACGAAGCTTGCGGTCATTGAACGTTTTGTTACCAACGAAACGTATACTTTCAACTTCAGTTAGAGAGCCTTCGGAAACTTCATAAATCAAATTGATTCGATTTTGTGGTAGTTGAATTATTTTTGGCTCAACAGACGCCGCAAACCGACCGCTCCTGCGGTATAATGTTAAAATACGTTTTACATCATTTTGAACTTTTGTTCGGGTGTAAATAACGCGAGGCCTAAGTGTGACTTCTGTTTCAAGTGTGTCGGTTTCAATTTTTTCATTGCCTTCAAAGGCAATACGATTAATTACGGGGTTTTCGACTACTTTTACGACTAAAATATCCCCTCGGCGGTCAACACTTACATCAGCGAAAAGACCCGTCGCAAACAAGCTCTTTAAAGACTTGTCCAAGCGACCTACATCAAAATTTTCGCCTTCACGGATAAGAATATAGGACTTTATCGTATCTGGATCAATTCTTTGTGCACCATCGATCAGTATCTGGCGCACGGCCGAAGACTGAGCAAGTTGTGCTGAGACAACTGCTGTTTGTGCGACACTTAAGGTCGGGATTTGCCCTGAGATAAGCACAAAACATGTGCTAACTAGGAACCGTTTAATTCGGCTCACTTTAAAACCTCCACCAATACGAAAACCAAACTAAGTAATTAGTCCTTTAATAAGTTCAATGACTTCCAAATGGACCAAATCGTTCCATGTAACGAAAACCACGAGCATCAATACCAGTATCAGACCGAAACGAAAACCGTATTCTTGTGCTTTTGCGCCTAAAGGTCGTCCCAATAAGGCTTCAATCAAATAAAACGCCAGATGTCCGCCATCTAGCATCGGAATTGGAAATAAATTAATTAAGCCTAAATTGACAGAAAGCATTGCCATTAACAGTATAACTGCACCAATTCCCTGCTCTGCCATTTGCCCCGAAATTTGGGCAATTCTAAGTGGACCCCCCAATTCGTCGGTGCCGCGGCGCCCTGAAAACATATCACCAATGTAGGATAGAATGTTGGTTGTCACCATATATGTGCGTTGAATGCCTACCCAAAGCGCCATAGCTGGGTTTTGTCGCTCGTAGCTTACAAACTCAGGGCTCCATTCAACACCCAGGAGGCCAATTTC
>CALJEW010000302.1 GCA_938074585.1 uncultured Rhodospirillales bacterium
CAACACGCCCAGTTTTTGGATCTAGCTTCATAATTCCATGTTTATAATCGGCAATAAAGATTTGGCCATGTTTGTCAATTTTAAGGCCGTTAGGCCAACCGTCATATTCGGTAACGACGTCAAACACACCCTCGTTCGAGACTTTAAAAATTCGGCCATGGGCAATATCAACACAATACAAATTTCCGTCTAAATCAAACGAAGGCCCTTCAAGGAACGAGTGCGTATGGGTTAAACCCGGTTGATTATCTATCCAGTTCGATGGGATTCCTGATTTTCGTAAATTTTCAGGTACACGCGCAAAGACTTCGGTTTTGATTACAGGCGGGGCAGCAAACATGAAATATCCTCTGGTTAAAATCGAATATCAGAACGATATAGGGCAGCACATAAAAGGCAAGTGGTCAGAAATTATAAAACCACTACTTTTTATTCAGATCTTGTGTACCAATGGAAAAAAATCATTTAGAGTAATTTTTAGATTTATATGATGAAAATATAGGAACTGGAAATGACAATCGAAAAACGCCCTTTTGGCAAAACTGGACACATGAGCTCTGCTGTTATTTTTGGAGCAGCGGCTCTTAAAAATGTTGACCAAGGGGTAGCCGATGGAGTTCTTGATTTATTACTTGAATATGGCGTGAACCACATAGATACAGCACCACGTTATGGCGATGCTGAATTACGTATTGGGCCTTGGATGGATAACCACCGCAAAGACTTCTTTCTGGCTTCTAAGGTTGCTGAGCGCGAATACCAAGGTGCCAAAGACAGCATCCATCGCTCACTAGACAAGTTGCACACAGACAACATAGATCTGATCCAAATGCACGCCCTTGTTTATCCAGATGACTGCGAACAAGTATTTGCAAGCGGTGGCGCTTTGGAAGCTTTGGTTGAAGCGCGTGAACAAGGATTGGTAAAAGCTATCGGTGTGACTGGACACGGCTGGACGATTGCGGCTATGCATCAAAAAAGTTTGGCGCAGTTTGATTTTGATTCAATCTTGATGCCTTGGAACTGGTTTGCCGCAAACCATGAACTTTACCGTCCCGATTACGACAAAACTTTAGCCATTTGTAAAGAACGCAACATTGCGGTTCAAACCATCAAAGGCATTGCGCGGGGGCCTTGGGCGGCTGGAGTTACACCTGATCGCAATACTTGGTACCAACCTATGGAAAACGACGATGCCATCCGCCAATCGGTTCATTGGATTTTAAACCATCCTGATATTTTCTTAAATTCAGCGGGGGATGTTGATTTGTTACCAGCCGTGTTTAACGCCGCAAATAACATGGGGCCTAAGCCTAGCGACGAAGCAATGGCCACGCTTAATCAACAGGAAGGCACAACTTCTATTTTTGGGATATAGACTTAAGTGAAATTGGCACTTTGCAATGACGTTATCGCAGATCGTCCGTTCGATGAACAACGTATATTTGCCGATTCGTTTCGTTGGCTATGATGGTTAAGAGACCGCTCCTTTTATATTGGGCGATGATATCCGGTCACTATCTGATCGTAAAATCGAACGCTTATTAAAATCTCTTAAAGTCGCCGGGACTGTTGCAACCGGGCTTCACTGGTTATTGACCAAGTTAGAAAATTTATAGGTCACAATGCCTGACAACTCTGTTCGTAAGGACACAATTGAAGTTTTGATCCGTAAAGTTGAGCTCTGTGCGGAACTGAGGGGAACTGTGTTTGTTCATTGCTGAACAAAGCAACAATCTTTTAATCTAAATCAAAACCCAGAAGGCTCTATTGGACGGGCATTGGAAGTGTTTCGATTCGTTGGTAAAAAAGTCGAAGCAAATGATGTCACCTATTGCCTTAAGCCGGTGCACCCAGGGGAACTCATTTCATCTGCCAGGGCAAAGAATCTGTCAAAATCGTTAACGCAGTAAACTCGCCTGCGTAACAAACCATGATAGTTACAAGCTCAGCCACAAAAGCTGTAAAATTATCAGTTGCGGTTTCAATCCTCGAATGGACGCCATCAGGACATATCGCCCATACTCAATTTAATGACAGCAATCGCCGCGCCGCGGGACAGGGCAATGACAAGTTCCAACCTATCCTTTAAGCGCTAAAAGATAAAAATTACAACAGCGTCATCGCCATGGAACCTTTTATATACGAGTCTGACCCCAGCTCATGCGTGGCCTTCACCCCTGTGATACGTCAAAGGGATAATGGAAAACCTTTGATAACCAGTTTTATCAATCGATCATTTTAACGCGATCACTTTCAAAGAGCTCTTTAATAAAGCCTGGTGTTTTAAGGCCTTCCAGAACCTTGGTATCCAGCTCTTTTTCGAGCTCGCAAACGACCTTTAAATCAGCAATGACTTGGTCAATTGTTGCAAAAGGAACAACAACAACTCCATCTCGATCACCAATAATTATATCGCCTGCATTAACCGTAGCCCCACCAAGTGTAATCCGCTGGCCTACAGTTGCAGGACCATTCGCTGCTGGAGAATTAGGGGTAATTCCGGTGCAGAAACAAGGCACACCAACGTCAAGAATTCCCGTTACATCGCGCACGTACCCGTCGGTCACAAACCCTTCAACACCCCGGTTTTTTGCAATCCCTAGCATCCGGTCTCCAGCAACTGCCGTTGCTTGATATCCATCAGTTGCCACAACAACGATGTCCCCCGGACCAGAAATTTCGATTGCAGAAAATGGCCCAATAATATCAGCAGGACCAGCATGGGCAGTAACAGCAACACCACAAAAGACGGCCTGATCATTACTGCAGGGTTTAATCGTACCATCCAAAGCGCCCCGGCCTTTCATCGCGTCAACCACAAACCCCGTTTGCACGCCCTTAAATGCGTCGACTTGAGCTTGTGTTGGGCGAGGGAAGTTCCGACGCAAGGTGAGGATTGGAGGTTCTTCGATCATGTCTTGGCCCTTACTTTTAATACTCGTTGAAAGCAACTAACTGATGATTTCTATTTAAGTTAGCATGCCTTATAAAATATAAAACTCTAGACAAAAGTTTAACTCGAAATACAAAATGATGGAGACGAATGTGCCCCCAATCTGGCATCAGAAAGCATATAGCATCAATGCAATGCGCGATATGGCCCGCGCAACATTGCCCAATTCCATCTTTGACTTTGCAGATGGTGGGGCGGACGATGAAACTACACTTCGTCAAAATGAAGCTTCTTTCAATCAATACACTTTAATGCCCCGCCCTTTAAATGGCGCACCAACCAGAGATTTATCTGTCGAGCTTTTTGGTAAACGCCTTAACCTGCCGGTAATTATAGGTCCAACCGGGCTTTCTGGTTTGTTCTGGCCCGATGGCGAGCGTGAAACCGCAAAAGCAGCTCACGCCGCGGGAACCGCCTTTTGTTTAAGTCACGGCTCAACGTGCACAATGGAAGAACTTGCAACAACTGATGCCGCTCCCCGATGGATGCAAGTTTTTATTTATAAAGATCGAAGTTTTACTCAAGAGTTTTGTGATCGCGCTGAAGCTGCTGGATTTGATGCATTGGTCCTAACCATCGACAATCAAATCCCAAGCAAACGCGAACGCGATTTACGCAACGGTTTTACGATTCCCCCAAGTTTTGGACTATCTGGTTATATTTCGATGGCGATGAAATATAAATGGTTGTGGCGTATGCGAAGTACGTTGGGTACCATGACCTTCGGCAACTATGTAAGGCCCGATCAAGCTTCTGATCTTTCAGCCCTCGCCGCTCAAATGACGGAGCTCCTTGATCCGGGAATGACATGGGCCGATGTTGAATGGCTTCGCAAAATATGGAAGAAGCCTCTTCTTATAAAAGGTATCTTGCATCCTGATGATGCGACAAAAGCGATTGAGCTGGGTGTTGATGGGATCATTGTATCTAACCATGGTGGACGCCAATTGGAAGGTGCAATTTCATCGATCAATGCTCTACCCGAAGTGATTAATGAGGTCGATGGCCAAGTGCCCGTCTTAATGGATGGTGGGATACGCCGCGGCAGCGATGTTGTTAAAGCATTGGCATTGGGGGCAACGGCCTGTTTGGTTGGTCGCCCACAACTATGGGGCGTTGCCACCGCAGGGCAAGCCGGGGTCGAGCGGATACTGGATATTTATAAACGCGAAATCGATATGGCCATGGGGCTATGTGGCGCTTCCGACATATCAGAAATAACCACAGATCTTATTCGCCATAACACCGACTAAACACTTTTCCCCGTTGTTTCTTTCATGCCAAACTGTAAGGCTGCTAAGCGGGCATACAGCGGATTGTTTTTAATCAGCTCAAAGTGAGTGCCTATAGCAACCATCCGCCCCTTATCGATCACGGCAATTCGGTCTGCATTTAAGACGGTTGCTAAGCGATGGGCAATGATCAGCGTTGTCCGCCCGACCATTAATTTCTCAAGTGCGGTTTGCACTAGCCGTTCATTTTCCGCGTCCAATGCGGATGTTGCTTCATCCAATAATAAAATTGCTGGATCACGTAATACGGCGCGGGCGATGGAAATGCGCTGGCGTTGGCCACCCGATAATCGCATGCCTTTTTCACCTAAAAATGTGCCAAATCCATTTGGCAATTCATCTAAAAATTCCGATGCCGCCGCGGCATTTGCTGCCAAGCGTACGTCTTCATTACTCGCCTCTGGACGGCCAAAGCGGATATTTTCCCAACCATCCGTACCAAACAAAACTGGGTCTTGTGGGACCAGTGCCATCCGCTGACGAACGTTTTGAGGGTCCGCGCTACTGACATTTACGTCATCAACAACCACCCGGCCCATTTCAGGGTCATAAAACCGCAACAACAATTGAAACACCGTCGACTTCCCTGCCCCCGATGGGCCAACCAAAGCAATCGTTTCGCCAGCTTTAATATCGAGCGTAAAATCAACAAGGGCGGGCATATCTGGGCGTGATGGATAATGAAAGGTGACACCATCAAAATGAACCCGGCCTTGAGATGGATCGGGCATTGATATTGCATTTGCAGGAGCCAGAATTTCTGGCTCTACTTCAAGTAATTCAATCAGTCGTTCCGTCGCTCCGGCGGCGCGCTGAAGCTCACCAAACACCTCGCTAATAATGCCAACAGAAAAAGCAACAACACTGGCATAGAAAACAAAGGCGGCTAATTCACCGCCACTAATTTCACCGCTTAAAACCCCTTGGCCACCAATCCACAAAATAACGGCGATGGCATTGAATACCAAGAGAATAACAATTGCACTTAAAAGTCCACGCGCCCATGTGCGGCGAATGGCCGTATCAAATGCATTTTTAACCTGAACATCAAAGCGCTTTCGATCTTCTGTTTCGTGGGTGAAGGCTTGTACTGTTTGAATAGCATTAAACGATTCTTCGGCAAATGCCCCCACATCAGCAACCCGGTCCTGACTGACGCGCGATAGTTTACGCACGCGCCGCCCGTAAATCAGGATCGGCACAACAACAATGGGAACAACTAATAGAACCAACCCGGCCAATTTTGTATTGGTCACAAACAGCATCACCATGCCACCCAAAAAATTAAGCGCACTGCGCAAAGCCATGGATGCTGAGGACCCTATAACGGATTGTAATAAAGTCGTGTCAGTGGTCAGGCGCGATAAAATTTCACCGGTTTTGGTGACTTCAAAAAATCCAGGGTGGAGCGATAAAACACGATCGAACACGGCTTTACGCAAATCAGCAACAACCCGTTCTCCCAACCACGAAACCAAATAAAATCGGGCAAAAGTACCAAATGCTATAATTACTGAAAGCCCAACCAATAAAAGAAGGGCTTGATCTAAAGTTGTAGAATCTCCGCCTGAAAAACCGCTATCGATAAGTCCCTTTAAGCCTTGGCCAAGACCCAACGTGGCAGCGGCTGTAATGCTAAGGGCAATAAAAGCGCCTACAACGCGCCAGCGATACGGGAAAAGAAACGCTCCCGCGCGCTTTAAAACGCGAAAATCGCTGGCTTTTGGTCGATCCGGTAAAGAAGAGCGAGCCACTAAGAGTGTCCTTTATTAAAATCGCTATGAATGGGTATTTTTATATAGCCCAAACGTTATTTTCTCTTCCTTATTTGGCAGAATTAAGCGAACATTCAAGCCGTCCACCTAAATCACTTCCTTTATATTTTTGGATCTCTCCCTATGAACCCCAATCGGCTGCAAACCCTATTCCTGAACTTGGGTCATTTTTTTGACCACATGTTAATCCTCATTTATGCGACAGCCGTTATTTCTATTAGCATAGAATTTGACAAGAGCTATGGCGAAATTCTTGTCATAGCGACGCCGGGGTTTTTTTTATATGGCTGCATGTCAATGCCTTTCGGCTGGATGGGCGACCGAAAAGGCCGCCACGGACTTATGGCATTATTTTTCATTGGCATTGGGATCGCCACGGTTTTGACCGCCTTTAGCACATCGATATGGCATATTGGCTTTGGGCTTACTGCCATCGGTTTTTTTGCCGCTATATATCACCCCGTTGGCATTCCAATGCTTATTCAAGGCATTGACCGTCCGGGCAAAAAATTAGGAGTGAATGGCGTATTTGGCAACATGGGCGTTGCCGCGGCCCCGCTGGTTGTCGGTGCGTTGGTTGCAACGTACGGATGGCGGGGCGCGTTCATTGCGCCGGGCGTTGCTTGCATCATCATTGGTTTTTTGTTTTGGAAACTAGTTCCAGTTGATACCCCCCCAAAGCCAAAAGACAACAAATCCGGAAAAGCTTTTGGTGAATTTATGCCGGGATGGCGGAGAGTTTTAATTATTATTGGCATCATCACATTAGTTGCCGGATTTATTTTCAGCTCAACAACGGTTTCCTTACCGAAACTATTTCAAGAACGCTTTATCGATTCTGTGCCGGGAGATTTAGGCTTTACCGCGTTGGCCTCACTGGTCTATGCCTGCGCATCCTTTGCTCAAATCGCCGCCGGGCATGCGGTTGATAAGTTTTCAGCCAAAACTCTTCTTATTGGGTTGTTGTGTGGACAAATGATCGCTTTACCAGTGATGGCTTTAACCGAAGGACCTACTCTCTTTTTTGCAGCCTTATTAGCCATGTCTTGTGTGTTT
This sequence comes from uncultured Rhodospirillales bacterium, assembly GCA_938074585.1. Lineage (GTDB taxonomy): Bacteria > Pseudomonadota > Alphaproteobacteria > Rhodospirillales > Casp-alpha2 > JABMNT01. The sequence continues at coordinate 7,080 of CALJEW010000302.1, forward strand.
GGGCAAATCCCTATTATCGACACAATCATCACCCGTTACGTTCCAGACACTCACCGGGGGCGGGTCCTTTCAATAAAATATTTATTAAACTTAGGCGTTGGTGCCATGGCTATTCCAGTCATTGCCAGTTTGCATACTTGGGGCGATGGGTTCTCAACGCTGTTTCAATTCTTGGGCGCCATTGCCATCATCATGGCCGTTGCAGCCTTTAGTCTTCAAAAGCAATCCGTCGCAGCGGCTGAATAATACTTATATGACAGATTCTCAAATGACGCCATTCACTGCAGTTGAAACATAGGCAGAAGAGCTGGTCCGATCCAAGCGTTTGGCAAATGCTGAAATCACTATCTATCGCCACGGCAAAACGCACCAACTAAAGATCTTTAGCACAATGGATTTAGCCGGCCGCCAAGCGCTATCAGACAACACCATTTTCAGAATTTATTCGATGACAAAGCCGGTCATCGCTACAGCAATTATGATGCTTTGTGAATACGGTAAATTAGACCTCAATAATCCCGCATCTAAATTCATTCCAGAATTTAAAACCGCCGAAGTTGTCCGCTTTGAAAACGGGAAAGATGTGGGGCTGGAACCTGTGAAGCGCGACGTCACTGTGCATGATTTATTAACTTACACTGCGGGTTTCATCTATTGTGGCCTTAAAGGTATCCCCCAAAATCAATATGCAATCATACCGACGCGCCATCATCATTAAGAAAAGCCCGTTACTATCTTGCGCCGTTTTTACAGTTTTAAGCGTGAACTGTTTAATTTGAGCATCGATGACTTTCCCATGGGAATGACCATACTCAGCACCAAAAATAAGGGCCTTATCTGACAGAAAAGATGCGAGCGTATTGTTTCTTAGCGCTTTTTCGTTATTTGCACGAACAATCGCAATGGTCTGCTTGTCTTGATGGAAGTTTTTTGAGAACACCCCATGTTCGGACCGAGTGGATGCTTTATTCCAGCCAACGGCACACAAGGGTTGGCGGTTCTACTTGATGATTTTAAGATGTCGCCCGATTGGCATCAGAACCCAATTAGCGGCAATTCCAGCCCGCTCAAGAAGAACCGTTGCCCGTATTTCCACCACACCACCAACACCCCCCTCCCTCGCCCCATTTTCACCGTAAAAGGAGATTGCTCCGCATACATAACCTTCTATGCATCCGCTTGAGATAAACACATAGGGTCTAGTTGCGTTAAAGCGAAAGCAAGTAACGCGATCATCTTTTTTTATAGCAAAATTTTAGAGCCTTTAATCAGTCGAAGGAATTAAGTTTAAAGCGGCAGAATTCATACAATAACGCAGGCCGGTCGGTTCTGGCCCATCGGGGAAAACGTGGCCTAAGTGGGCATCGCATTTTGCACAAACGGTCTCTATCCGATGGGCAAGCAAGCTGTTGTCGTCTTTTTCGCCCACAGCATTTTCTGAAATGGGCTGAAAATAACTGGGCCAACCGCTTCTAGAATCATATTTAGCTTCAGATGAAAAAAGCGGGTTTCCACAGCAGGCACACTGATAAACGCCGACGTCTTTGCAGCCATCATAAATACCAGTAAAGGCGCGTTCAGTTGCCCCGTTTCGGGTAACTTCGAACGCCTCTTCCGATAACAATTCCCGCCATTCGGCTTCGGTTTTTACGACTTTTTCCATTGAAATTCCTTCTAATCAGACTATTGATCTACATCCAATAAATTAGCTTATATAGACTTATCAATGTTGATATAAAGGAATATGGCGTTAATGCATTAAATATTTCCGTCGTAGGCTTTGCGTTCAATAGGGCATGCAATCAGGGTAAAGGTATCGCGCGATTGCGATTTGATCAGCTCAGCTTCTAAAGAAACCTCATCCGTGACCGTAACACCCACGCCCCCCATCGCATTAGCAACGGCAGCAAAATCAGTTCCACCGAAATCAACCCCCAAATTATCATACCCAGAACCGCGTTGTTTTAATTCGATCAATGCCAATGATTCATCAACAAACACAACAATAGGAACGGCCATTTTTTGATCTCTGGCGGTTGCCAAATCGCCCAAAATCATTTCTATTCCCGCATCGCCACAAAACGCAATAACCGGGCGTTCAGGTTCCGCCAATTTACGCCCCAACGCCAACGGCATAGCAACGCCCATGGTGCATAAAGCGGTCGATTGCATCAGCCCACGGGGCTCATAACATTCCCATGCTTGGCTTAGCAATATGCGGTGCGCGCCCGTATCAACGGCGGCAATTGTATTGCGCGGCATGGCGCGGCGTGCCGCGGCAACAATGGCATGTGCACCCCAATGCCCATCTCCGGCAAAGGCTTTTTTAAGGGCAGCGCGGACTAATGATGGGCGATTGTTGGGCCAGATTTCTCTACTCTGCCCCCCTTCGCTTAATGCATTCAAGCCCGCGCCCACATGACCAACAAAACTTATTGATGCTTGGTGTACGTAATGGGTGTTAGGGCCATCGCTAAATTCAATAACAGTTTTTTCAGGCCCCCATGCATTGACCCAGCTTGAGCGCATTTCAATGGGATCGTAGCCAGCCAAAATAATCAGATCACTTTCCGCAACCAGCGGAAAAATAATTTCATCAGCTTTTGGCGACAAACCAACACCACCCAAAGCCAAAGCATCATCTTCTGCTAAGACGCCTTTGGCTTTGTAAGTCGTCAATAGGGGGATGTTGAATTTATGACAAAAATCAGAAACATCTTTCGCCGCTCTTTTATGTAAAACTTCAACACCAGCAATCATCAACGGGCGCTTGGCATTTTCCAAAGCAGTCCGCGCTGCCACGAATTCAGGGCCTTCAACCGGGCCTGAAATGGCGGGCGTCACCCGGCGAACAGGCGCCGGTATATTTTGCTCCTTAGTTGCCAATGAAATCGGTACATCAATATGAACTGGGCCGGGCTTGCCATCCATAGAAATGGCAACGGCTTTATCGATGATCACATCAATTGCCCCATCGGCCATGGTGAATGTCGCTTTGGTAACAGATTTTAAAAGCGTGCAATGATCAAACACTTGGTGCGTGTACGTTTGCGCAACATCTGCATCAACGCAGCCGGTTAAATAAATCAACGGCACTTGATCTTGGTAAGCGTTAACAATCGCGTTGACCGCATTGGCAACGCCGGGGCCAACTGTTGCTAATAAAACGCACGGCGCTTCGGTAAAATGATGGGTGCCTTCAGCCATGAAACCGCCCGGGTTTTCATGTTTGACCAAAACGAACTTCATCCCGGCGCGTTTAAGGCCGTCCATCAGTTCCAAAACTTCTCCGCCCGGGATGCCAAAGGCATGGCGACAGCCCGCATCATAAAGGCGCTGGGCAATAATATCAGCTGTGCTAGGCATTTGATTTTCCTTTCGGCATGTTCAAATAACCGTCGCGGGTTTGGGGGAATTTGCGGTTCAGGATTTTGCTGGCAACTAAGTTGCGTAACACCTGCGCTGTGCCCCCACCAATCGTAAACATTCGTGCGTCCCGGCACATACGCTCGATCGGTAAATTGCGGGAGTAGCCCATGGCACCATGGATCTGTAACGCATCATTTGTGACTTTAATCGCCATGTCAGATGCCAAAATTTTACCTTGGGCTGCAAGCAGCATATCTGGGAATTCTACACCCTCAATTTCAGCACTCGCGGCGGCACGATAAACCATTGTTTGTGCGCCTGCTATTTGTGTAATCATATCAGCCAGCATCCATTGCAACCCTTGAAATTCGCAAATTGGCCGGCCAAACTGTTCGCGGCTTTGGGCGTATTCTAGCGCCAGTTCGTAAGCCCCTTCAGCAATTCCCATTGCAACCGTTGCAGCACCAACGCGTTGCGAATTATAAGCGTTCATTAAGCCCGCAAATCCACGGCGAATACCGCTTGGGGGTACGACCATCATGTCTTCTGAAACAACCATATCTTTGAACAAAATTTCGCGCTCAGGAATACCGCGCAATCCCATGGTGGGTTCCCGCTCGCCTATAATCAAGCCTCCTGTTACATCGCGTACTGCAATAAAACCAGCGATCCCAAGCTCCGTCCCGTTATCAAATACACGGGCAAAAATAAGATGCAATTTGGAAACTCCACCCCCGGTGATCCAATGCTTTTTACCGTTGATAACGTAAGTGTTGCCCTTTTTATCAGCCCGCGTTGTCATATCGGTTGCCGCACTTCCGGCATTTGGTTCTGTTATGCAAATCGCTGGTTTGTCACCGGCGAGAACAAGTTCTGCAGCTAACTTTTTTTGTTTTTCCGAGCCATAACTCATGATGGCGCCAATAGCGCCCATGTTGGCTTCAACTGCAATTCGCCCAGTTACACCACAAACTTTAGCCATTTCTTCAACAACCAACACCGCATCTAAATAGCTGGCACCACGTCCACCATATTTAGTCGGTACCGTCATTCCCATAAACCCAGCTTTCGTAAGAACCTCAACATTATTCCATGGGTATTGTTCACTCCTGTCCACTTTGGCGGCGTGAGGTGCTATTTGTTCTTCTGCAAGCTGACGCGCTGTTGCTTGAATCTCCAAATGGGCTGGTGACAATTCATACATGGGAGTGTCCTATTTAAAATTTAGGGGATTAAAAATAATTAAAGATATCATACGTCAAGGAACAACATGAGAAAAACGAATAATTTTAAACAATGACATAAATATAAATCACTCTATTGCATAACGCTTCACCATTTCTGTATACAAAAGCCGGACCAATTCTGATTTTGGATTTTGTGTTCGCTCAACCAAGCCAATGGCCCGCTGAACCGGCGGATTGCCAAAGGGTACAACACGCACACCTGGTGGGAACGGATCGATAATAGGGCGCTTTGGAACAACGGAAACACCTAAGCCGCTAGCAACCATAATTGAGACCACTTCTAAAC
>CALJEW010000303.1 GCA_938074585.1 uncultured Rhodospirillales bacterium
CTTAGCAAAAAGTAGAAAAAGCACTTGAACAAGGGTTAATCAAAAGAACCGAGTTGATTGATGCACAACAACGCAGAATTACGGAATTAGCTCATGAAATTAGAACTCGGCTTAACGCCGTGATTGTTTATGCGCAAATCACTAGCGAAGAAGTTTTGGGTAAAATTAAGAATAGATGCTTCGCGGCTCTATCGAATCATTAACAACCTCGTTTCGAACGCAATCAAATGCACCCCGAAGGGGGACGTGTAGAGATAGAAGGTTATATTGATCCCGAAAACGGTGCGAAAATTTTGGCTGTCCAAGATAGTCGCACAGGCATGAAAAAAGATGATCTATTTCGGGTCGACTGGTTGGTCAATTAAAAAGAAGCCTCGAAATTTCAAGCAAGGAATGCGTGAGGACCATCCTAGGGCTGACGTTACCGGTCGCGATCAAACGCACCGCTGGTAAAAATCAAAATCAAAATTCGAACCCTTCTAAAACCAAGTTACACACAAAAGTCTTTCACTTATAACTTAAGGAGGCATTTATGAGCCATCGCTTACTTTTTATAGCTATATTATCCATTTTTACTTTATCCCTTTCGAACTTCAGCACTCCTTCGAAAGCAGCTAACGTGATACAATGCATGAAAGCCTGCATTAAACATGAAGGCAACACAGCGACAGCAAAGTCGACCTGTAAATTGCGCTGTTCTGATTTAGCCGTTCCTGCCATCAATGTAGAAAACAAGCCCAGTTGCATGAGCGTTTTCAAAAAGTGTAATCGATCCTGCAATAGAAAAGAAAAGACCTGCCGGCGCGATTGCAAAGAAGCTCTAATGGAATGCAAATAACGAACGTCTAGCGCGGTACATCCCCTTTTAAGGTTATCCGATGCAATAAGCGTTCATGTCCCGTATAATCATTAAGCGGAAAATGTTGAGTACAGCGATTATCCCAAAAAACCACGGCACCTGGGGTCCAGCGTAACCGACATGTAAATTCTTCACGGACTTGATGGCGGAACAAAAAAGACAAAAGCCCCTCGCTTTCTGGCTCAGTCATGCCCTCAAAGCGCGTTGTGTGCGCGCCATTTATATACAGCGCTTTTTTTCCAGATTCTGGATGAGTTCTGACAACCGGATGCACGGCTTCCATAACCAGACCTTCCACATCCTTTCCAGTTTCTTTGATACGGTTTGCCCGGGTATCAGAAACACGCGATTTATGGGCGCTGTTTACAGCTTTCATTCCAGACAACATGTCCTTCATCCCATTTGACAAGGAGTCATAAGCTGCAGACATGCTGGAAAATAACGTATCGCCACCGATGGGAGGAAGCGTGCGGGCGTGCAATAGTGTCCCCATAGGTGGGCATTGTTGATATGTGGTATCGCTGTGCCACAAGCCTCCAAAATTAACTGATTCATGCGCTCGTTTCAAGACAGGAGTGACGCATGGAAAACCTGGCAATCCTTCGACAAACGGATATTTATCTGGTTCACCAAAAGCTTCAGCAACGTTCATTTGTTGGGCGGGAGACAAGTCTTGGCCCCGAATAAAAATCACCCCGTAATCAAGCAGCGCAGTGCGGAGCGTTTTTATGATTGTAGATGAAAGAGGCTTAGCTAAATCAACATCTGAAACCTCGCATCCTATAGCAGGACTTACGGGCTCAATTTTCAAATCAGGCTCAAGCATTTTTATCCCTTTTACGTATCGAACTCTCTTAATAATCGACCCGGTCTTTGATCACCTTCAATCAAGCCATTTTGATTAGTAACCTGAACACCGTTCACCCACGTGCCGTACACCCCAACGGCATCCGTTGTCAAACGCGCTTCACCGCCCGGCAAGTCGTGGATGCGGCGCTTTACGCCCCTGGCAACCGTAGCTGGATCAAATAATAATAAGTCCGCATAGTACCCGACTTCAATTTTACCGCGTTTTGGAATGCGGTAAATTGCAGCAGGCTTTGCGGTTAATTCGTGGATAGCTTCTGGTAATGTAAGAGTGCCCAAATCGCGAGCCCAATGGCCCATTAAATGGAGTCCAAAACCAGCATCGCAGAAAAAAGTTAAGTGAGCGCCCGCATCACTTAAAGCAACAGATGCGTTGGGGTCTCGGATCATTTTACCAACGGCGTCTTCGTCTGAATTTAATAACACAGCCGTAAACATGCTTTCTAGATTTTCAGATACAGCAAAATCCAATATCCAGTCCATCGGATCTTGACCCGCATCAGCAGCCAATTGATCAACTGTTTTACCTTCTAGGTGTTGGTTTTTAGGGTCACTAACTTCGATCAATTCCAACTTGTGCCATTCATTATTAAATAAACGCCCCCCAAGCGGCTTAGACAGTTCATCTTTCACACGTTGGCGGAAGTGAGTATCCATAAGAAGGGCTTTCAACTCTTCGCCTTGAACCTTCATGGCGGGCTTCCACGAATCCAGACCTTCCATTGGGTACGCAGATTTAAAAGTGAAATCATTGGTTAAAGGGCAGCACGAAATTTGCCCCCAAAGCTCATGCCCACGGCCGCGAGCTTCGCCAATGGCAGCTAATTCATCAAACGTTGCATTGGGTTTTGTTGAATTGTGTAAAAGAGCTGCAATCATCACAGGGCGCTTCGACATTTTTGCTAAGTTTTCCAAGAAGGACACTTCCGTTTGACCACCTTTGGTTAACATAAAGATGCCTTTACCGTCACTCCCCATGGCGGTAACTAGGGTTTTTAGCTCATCCGGATCAGCCATTCGGGACGGCATTGGAACCCCAGCATGACCGTTATGTTGTGGCGCTGTTGATGTTGAAAACCCAATGGCCCCAGCAGCCATTCCCTCTTCAACAAGTTGTTTCATTTGGGCTAGTTCATCGTCGTTAGCTGCCCGCTCAACCGCATCAGCACCCATCACATATGTCCGGATTGACGAATGCCCCATAAAGGCGGCGACATTCGTCGACATGCCCCCTTTCTCTATCCCGTCCATATATTCAGGGAAGCTCTCGAAATTCCAATTGATCCCTTGACGTAGAACCTCAAACGACATGCCTTCCACTTGGGTAAGGTTTCGCATAATCAAATCCCGATCATCGGGGCGACAGGGTGCAATGGTAAATCCGCAATTGCCAATCACAACACTTGTCACACCAAGTGACGAGGACGGGGCCAAGGTAGAATCCCAACTGATTTGGGCATCAAAATGGGTATGACTGTCAATAATACCAGGCATTAAACTAAGCCCGTTCGCATCAACTTCTTGAGTACCAGTAACCGATAAGTTTTCACCGATAGCGACAATCACACCAGCTTCTACAGCTACATCACCATGGGATGCTTGCTCGCCCAACCCATCAAAAATCTGCGCATTACGAATAACTAAGTCCAATTCCAACTCCTATGTTAAAACTTATTTTTACTAAAGTTATACTTTATCATCATATCTGGTGCGTCACGCCTTCATTTGTAAATAAACAAAAACATCTGCTTGTTTTATGAATTTCCTGAATATTCACACCCGATAATATAAACGTCATATGGCCGATATAGCCTGTAAACATCGAACGCACATAATATAGTCGGAAAGAATGCATTT
>CALJEW010000304.1 GCA_938074585.1 uncultured Rhodospirillales bacterium
AAATTACGAGGTTTATTATGGCAAAACAATTAACACGCTCGACATCAAAGCACGGCCCGCGCTTGCTTGGTGACCCTAATAAAGATCAGGCGGTTGAACGCATGTTGCGGGTGGATCACGCCGGTGAATATGGTGCTGTCAGAATTTATGAAGGACAATTGGCGGTTTTTGGTAAGTCCCAAAATGCCCCCATTATCCAGCATATGCTGGATCAAGAAAAACAGCACCTCAAAACTTTTGATAAGCTGGTCGGCGACCGCAAAATTCGCCCCACCGCCCTACTGCCGTTTTGGCACTTAGCTGGATTTGCTCTGGGCGCCGGGACAGCCTTGCTAGGTGAAAAAGCCGCCATGGCTTGCACCGTTGCCGTTGAAGAAGTTATTGATGAACACTATTCAGATCAAATCTCAGAACTGAATGCCAACGGGGAAGAAGAGGGCTTACAAGAAACCTTCGAGGCCTTCCGCCTGGAAGAACTCGAACACCGCCAAACTGGCCTCAACAATGGTGCTGAAAGCGCCCTCGGCTATGAGCTCCTAACTGGAGCTGTAAAAGCTGGATCCCGCTTAGCCATTTGGTTGTCGACACGGGTTTAAGGTAACGGTCTTTCTATCCTTTATCCACTTCCCCCATCAAGGGGGGAGGCGAGGCTAGTGGAGTATATGGGTAAGTTGGTGCCCTAGTCTTTCGACGGCGGTTTGAAGCGGGTGATGGCAGTTATTATGCCGCGGAGCGTTCGGACTTCTTGTTCGGTTAATTGGGCACGTTGCCACATGTTGCGTAAGTTTCGGACCATGTTGGGGCGCTTTTCGGTGATTTGCAAAAAGCCGCTATCGTCTAAGGATTTCTCAAAGTGTTCGAACATTCCAATCAATTCCCGCTTGTTGGCGGGTTTTGTGTATTTGGGGATGTTAAGTTCTTCGGGTGGGGTTTGGCCATGGGCTTGGAACCATTCGTAGGCCACACAAAAAACCGCCTGAGCCAAATTCAATGATGTAAATTCTGGATTAAGGGGGACGGTTAAAATGGTGTCGGCCAACACAATGTCTTCGTTCTTTAAGCCTTTGGCTTCCCGCCCAAATAATAATCCACAGTGGCTTCCAGCGTTGGTTTTTTGAACCAGCTCGGCTGCCCCTTGGCGCGGAGTGACGATGCGTTTGGTCATGTCGCGGGGGCGGGCGGTGGTCGCATATAACGTATCAATATCTGCAATCGCGTGCTCGGTTTTTTGATAAACTCGAACGTTCTCAATCACGGTTGTGGCATTGGCTGAAGTTGCTACCGCTTCTAAACTGGGCCAGCCATCGCGGGGGGCTACCAAACGCAGATCAGTAAGCCCACAATTGAGCATTGCACGGGCAACCATGCCAATGTTTTCACCCAATTGGGGGGCGACCAAAATAATCGCTGGGCCACTCTTTTTGAATTCAATATCGTTCATTGTGTTTGTTAATTTGCTATTTTAAACATAACGTTACGGCTTAACTTATAAACCAAGCTGTCGCGTAATGCATTATAAGACGCATCAATGATATTGGCTGAAACCCCAACCGTGGTCCAATGATGATCTTCACTATCGGCGCTTTCAATCATCACGCGGGTAATGGCGCGGGTGCCATCACCTGGGGTTAGAATACGAACTTTGTAGTCGACCAATCGCAAGTTTTGAATCTCTGGGTATTTAGGTAAAAGAACTTTCCTCAGGGCGGCGTCTAAAGCATTAACCGGCCCATTTCCTTCGGCCACGGCCATGAACGGTTCTTTCTCAACAACCAGTTTAACTGTCGCTTCAGACAGCGTTATCAATTCTTCTTTGGCATTCCAACGGCGCTCATCAATGACACGGAAGCTGTTGCAGGTGAAGTACTCAGGAACGCTACCAAGCGTGCGCCGGGCTAAAAGCTCAAAACTTGCTTCGGCCCCATCATAGGCATATCCGGCAAATTCCTGCTCTTTAACCAGCTCAACCAAGCGCTCAATCTTTGGATGCTTTGGGTCAATCTCAAGACCAATTTCACGAAACCGAGCCAGAATATTCGAGCGCCCTGATTGGTCCGAGACCACGATGTGGCGGTGATTGCCAACCAAGCCTGGGTCGATATGCTCATAAGTACGTGTATCTTTTTCGATGGCTGAAACGTGCAATCCACCTTTATGTGCAAATGCTGACTCGCCGACATAAGGCGCACTTCGGTCGGGGACTTGATTCAAGCGTTCATTCAACATGCGAGATAGATGCGTTAATCTGGCAACGTCGTCTGATTTGACGTTGGTCTCAAACCCCATTTTTAAGATTAGCGATGGGATTAGTGAAATTAAATTGGCATTTCCACAGCGTTCGCCTAACCCGTTTAATGTTCCTTGAACTTGGCGCACGCCCGCCATAACGGCTGCCAATGAATTAGCAACCGCGTTGCCAGTGTCGTTATGAGCATGAATGCCAACGTGGGAACCCGGAATATAGGTGCAAACTTGTTTTACGATGCCGCTGACTTCATGGGGCAATGTGCCACCGTTGGTATCGCACAAAACAACCCAGCGCGCGCCATTATCGTATGCCGCTTTCAAACAACTGATGGCGAATTCTGGGTTTGATTTATAACCATCAAAAAAATGTTCGGCATCATACATGACCTCGGCGGTTTTGGTTTTAGCCGCAATAACGCTATCGCTAATCATGTTGATATTTTCTTGCAGCTCGATCCCTAACGCCACATCAACATGAAAATCCCATGCTTTGCCAACCATGCAAACGGCATCAGTTTTGACGTTTAAAATGGCGCTTAAGCCGGGGTCGTTTTCAGCGCTGCGTCCTGGCCGCCGTGTCATCCCAAACGCGGTTAAACGGGCGCGCTTTAATTTTGGTGGACTTCCAAAAAAAGCGTCGTCGGTTGGGTTGGCACCGGGCCAGCCTCCTTCAATATAATCGATTCCGATACTGTCGAGTTCGCGGGCTATGAAGTCTTTGTCGGCGGGGTTAAAATCGACACCTTGAGTTTGAGCGCCGTCGCGCAAGGTGGTGTCGAACAAATAGATACGGTTATCGTTCATGAGATAGAGGTTCCTTCAAATACAAGTGGCAAAACGGCAAAACTCCCGGCCTCTTATGAGGCCGGGTCGCTAATTCGTAGAATAATCGATGCCAATGCGAGGTTTCCTGTTATCATAATAAACAAAGCATAGACAACCCTAAAGCCCCGTCAAGTGAGCTTTGTATGGCTGATAAATTGACGTCTACTTGAACGGGTGGATGATCAAGCTCCATCCAGCTGACAGCTTCTTTGCAGGCATTGATCAAAACCTAAGAGTTGGGCTATCCCAAAGTAATAGAGCTTCAGCACCAATAACCATGCGTTCTTTTAAGTCGACTTTAGCTTGGTAAAAAAGTTTAAATTCATTGTTTTCTAGCGCATGGGCGTAAGCCCGCTTCAACTTCCATGCGGCGCTTCACATTGGAACTTAATTTATATGTGTAAAATTGATAATTCGCTCACCTCTGACGTTTCGCATGGTGGATGGCTGTATAAACATTTTTAAGTAGTGCATTTATATTTGAAGAAAGATTAAATAAATTATTATATTATGATAAAAGAATGAATTTTGAATTTCATGGAATAAAGAATATTGGAGATTTATATCAATTATTTAAGGTTCATCATTTTGA
>CALJEW010000305.1 GCA_938074585.1 uncultured Rhodospirillales bacterium
ATACTCCTGTCTTGCGACCGTATAGTCTTTGTGTTGAGTTATTCATTCAAAAATCGATTTTTGAAAATCGTCCCATGAGATACTTTTTGATAGCGTCAATCCGATGCCGGGGCCGTTTAAATCAGATACATTTGGCATTGATGTCCAAATGCTCCGCCCGGTTTCAATAATATCGTAAAAGGCAGGACTTTCATTGAATTGGCATTCTAGAATGACTTGGTCCGGCATGGATCGGGCAACTTGGAGAGTAACGGCATTAAGAACCGGGCCGGATGGATTGTGGAAAGAAATCGATTGTCCAGCATTCCTTACGGCATTAGCGATGTGGGTAAATTCTTCAATACCCCCGCACCAGCGAAGATCAGGCAAGATCACATCGTAAATATTGGCGTCGATAAACTTCTGAAACCTGTTCCTGCCATATAGCTTTTCCAATCCGGCAACCAAGATGCCGAAGTTGTTGGCAGTCTGTCTGAATTCCAAAATTTGCGAGATGTTTTCAGTTTTTTCAGGGATGGGCTCTTCTATCCAGTAAGGCTCAAAATTTTTTATTCGCTCAAGCATTTTTAATGCTGCATTTAAATTGAACCGGGAGTGGCAATCAATCATAAACCGGGCCTTGCCTTGAATGATATCATGCACGGCTTCAATGCAGGCGACGGAATGATCCAGTGCAGCATCAAAATTTGTGACATTTTTTTCGACAGCAGAAATTCCATCGAAAGGCGCGAATTTGATGTATTTATATCCACAATTTGTAGCGAGGTTAGCGGCTCGTGCAAAACCTTCCGGCGTGCGCTCTGTTACGCCACGATTGATATTAGCATAATAAGTAGTGTTCGACGGTTTCTGTTGGGGATTAATTAACTGTCCGAGCGGCAAATTTTGTTTTTGGCTCTCGGCATCATAAACCGCTTGTTCAATTGCGCTCAGTGCCGTCGCCATGATGGGGGGCACTTTTTGAGGGCCGCTACTCAATTTTTTTGAGGCAAATGATGCTAACTGTCCAGCATTGAGCTGACGCGCCATCTGGTGACAATTCTCAATGACATCACTTTCATACCCGCCAAGTGTTGCTTCTCCAGTCCCCACAAAATCACCAATTTGTAACTCAACAAATACCCAGATTGTTTTCTGGGAAATTTTCAACGTTCGGGTTTCAAGCTTATTGATTTGAGACTTATAGGATTGAAGATGCAGGGTCATATTCAAATTTCTTGCAATTAAATTTACAAAGGTATACACATCTATACGTGTATACTTAATTGATGTCAACGGACCCTTTTATGGCAAGCCCCATTTACCAACAGATCGCCGGCACGCTTCGGCAGAGGATCAACTCATGTAAATATGCGGAAGGAGATCAAATTCCAGCCTTAGAGAAGTTGACGGAGGAATTTGGTGTGTCGCGGATGACCGTTATAAAGGCAATCGATAGCATCGAAGCTCAAGGTTATGTGCAGCGGTTCCAAGGTCGGGGTACATTTGTTAATTCAGTGCCCGAAACTATTCATACGCTTGCCGACTTAACAGCTGACGAAATTGAGTTGGGTGTTGGCGAACGTACGTCAAAAATGACAGCTTGCCATGTTTGGCAAGGAAAACCACCTGAGCTGGAGAAGCAATACAGAGCTCCCAAATCGTATCAGTATTTGGCTAGAACTATGTTTTTAGAGGGGTGCCCTTATCATATTGCTGAATACTTTATTGATGTGGACGTCTATGAGCTTCGTGATGAAGAATATTGGCAACAGCAATCAATCGGAAGCGCTATTCCCGACATGGAAGAATTTGCGCCCACAACTATTCGGCAAATCATCAAAGTCGGTGCAGCGGATATTGATGAAGCCAAAATTCTCGAGTTGGATTTGAACGCCCCCATTTTAAATGCAAGACGAATATTTACGTCAGAGGATTCCAGCCACCTTCTGTGCCTCGCACGGCTCATTTTTAGGGCTGATATGGTGCGATTTGATATTTCAATTGAATGTTCGACAAAAGGAGCCGTCGATAATATTCGCGGGCGTGTCATTCCTGATCGATCACAGAGAAAGTCTTAGCCGTGTTGATACTTGAAAAGGATTATTAATGTATCTCGGAACTCAAATACCAGCCCGTTCGGATGATGACTTCCGCATCATGGCGCAACTTGGTGTAACTCACATCTGCGCCGATCCAGTTGGTAACCCCCATGATTGGACGGTGGACATATTGGTCCAGCACCGCGAGCGGATTGAAAGCTTTGGCCTTAAGCTCGATATGGTTCAATTGCCGCTGTCGTCCAGAACGATCGAGGAAAGCAAAAGTCCAGATATCTTGATGAAGGGGCCTAATCGGGATCAACAAATTGTGTCTATCTGTCAACTGATTGAAAATTTGGGAAAAGCTGGAATACCTGCGGCTAAATATAATTTAAACATTATCGGCATTCCACGCAGCCCGGATGAACTGGGTCGCGGCGGGTCGATGAATGCATCCTTCCGGTGGGACAAAATGGACCAAGACGCCGAACCAACAATTGCGGGCGTTGTCGATGAAGAAGAAAACTGGGATCGAATCGATTACTTTCTATCGCGTGTGGTCCCTGTTGCGACAAAATATAAAGTCCGCTTGGCGTGTCACCCACATGATCCGTATACGCCGCCCGGCTACCGTGGCGTGACGCGGGTTTTAGGAACTATTGATGGCATGAAGCGGTTTGTGATGATGAACGAAAGCCCATACCATGGATTGAACTTCTGTCAGGGCTCCGTTGCTGAAATGTTAGAGGACCCGGCAAATGAGATTGCCGATGTGATACGCTGGTTTGGTGAGCGCGATAAAATATTCAATGTTCACTATCGGAATATAAAAGGCGGAAAATTATCTTTCATGGAAACCTTCTTAGATGAAGGCGATATGGACATGTGGTCGACCGCCAAGATTTATGCGGAAGTTGGTTACAAATATATGTTGATGCCGGATCATGTGCCAACAATTTCAGGTACCGATCCAAAGAACACAGCATTTGCTTTTTGCTACGGATATATCGCAGCACAACTCGAGGCGTTGAGTAACGAAGGGTATCTATAAGAATAATTGTATTGAATTTAATTTGGAGAAGATGGTGAACTCATGAGCAGTATTCTGAACGCCGAACAACGCATCGCTTTCGAGGAGGATGGCTACGTTCTAGTCCGCGGGTTTTACGATGATACAGAAACGGGCTTGATGCGCACAGCCATGGAGGAAGACCCCGCCATTTCTAAAGGCATGTATAACCGTGAGGACACAAAGGGTGGT
>CALJEW010000306.1 GCA_938074585.1 uncultured Rhodospirillales bacterium
ACTTACCCTCCATCTCAACACCCAAAATCAAGCATGAACAGACCAAACGCCCATCCATAACAACGCTGCATGCGCCACAATCGCCCGTTGCACAGCCTTCTTTTGAGCCGGTTAGGTTGAGCTCGTCGCGTAAAACGTCGAGCATGGATGCCTTTGGCTCACAAAGGAATTCAAATTCGTCGTTGTTAACTGTTGTTGTTACGTATTGTTTTGCCATTCGACTTATCCTACTGCTCGGTCATATGCGATTTTTGCCGTTCTGCGGGCCAAAACGCCTGCAACATCGGTTCTAAATTCAATGGTTCCGCGCCGGTCATTAATCGGCCGACACGCTGCACTAATAGCTGCTGCCAACTTTTTCATGGCCGCAGCGTCCAATGAGGTGCCAATAAGCGTGGCTGCGGCTTCAGGAACCAATAATGCTTTTTCTGCAACTGCACCCAAACCTACACGGGCCTGCGTACATACCCCTGCTTCATCAACTTCCAAGCTAATGCCAACCCCTACAACAGCAATGTCCATTTCAGTTCGGGGAATGAAACGTAAATACGCATCGCCAGCGCGCGCACCGCGGGCTGGAAATGAGATTGAGACAACTATTTCATCTTTTGCCAAGTTGGTTTTGCCGGGGCCAACGGGAATGTCTTCTACTGCCACTTCGCGATTGCCGTTCGGACCAACCACGTTAGTAATTGCATTTGCAGCAATCAAAGCAGGGATAACATCAGCCGCTGGAGATGCGTTGCATAAATTACCCCCGATGGTCGCACGTCCTTGAACTTGGGTCGACCCAATCAGCTCTAACCCTTCAACAACACCGGGCCACATTTTTTTCACAGCTTGATTTTCGCCCAATTCAGCGCCCGTGGTTGCAGCACCAATTGTAAACGCTCCATCAGACTCTGAAATGGCTCGCAATTCTGAAATGTTTTTGATGTCAACCAGCATATCTGGATCGGTTGTATCCATGTGCAATTGCACCATGATATCCGTACCGCCAGCTAAAATCCGAGCTTGACCCGTGGCTCCAGCCAACAATCTAAGGGCCGCATCTAATGTTTTAGGGGCTTCATATTGCATTGATCGTCAGTGCTCCGTTAATTCATCTGATATATGACATGTATTACTATAGTAACATAAAGACTATTCCAGAGCGCACAACGGGCTTTTAAATATAGAATCAGCTTCTGGTCTTAAACTTATTTAAGCCCAGTTTTCCCCATGGCGAGGAACTTATCACGGCGATCTTTTTTAAGTGTAGTACCATCCATTAGACACAAACTTTCAAGGGCTGATGCAATAACGACAGCAACCCCGGCCATCGCTTTTTTTCTTTCCCTGTGAGCTCCGCCCAAAGGCTCCGGCACAACTTCATCAATAACACCCAGCTGGAGCAAATCTTGCGCGGTTAGTTTGAGCGCCGTTGCAGCATCTTGTGCTAAATCACCATCGCGCCATAAAATTGATGCGCATCCTTCAGGTGAAATAACTGAATAAATCGAATGCTCAAGCATGATCACCTTGTTGGCTGTCGCCAATGCAATAGCGCCACCTGAGCCTCCTTCACCGATGATCAAGCTGATGATCGGGACTTCTAAGCCAAGAGAGACTTGAATAGAACTTGCAATCGCTTCGGCTTGCCCGCGCGCTTCAGCGTCAACGCCGGGGTACGCACCTGGGGTATCAACCAACGTAATAACCGGTAATTTAAAGTGATTGGCTAATTCCATCAAACGCTGAGCTTTGCGGTATCCTTCGGGCCGAGCCATGCCAAAATTATGTTTAACACGGCTTTCCGTGTTCGCCCCTTTTTCGATACCAATAACAACAACAGAGGTTCCTCGAAAGCGCCCTATTCCACCAACTATCGCCGCATCTTCTGCAAATCTCCGGTCGCCAGCTAAAGGTGTGAAGTCATCGAAAAATTCAGCAATATAATCAACCGCATGTGGCCGATCATGATGGCGAGCAACTTGAGTTTTCTGCCACGGCGTAAGTTTTGCGTAAGTAGTGACCAGAAGGTTATCGACTTTCGATTGCAGCTTCCCGACCTCATCGGCGATATTAACATCCGGTGAGCCGTTCAAATGGTGCAGCTCTTTAATCTTGCCTTCTAATTCGGCGATGGGTTTCTCGAACTCTAAATAATTATGCATTGGCATTATTTACCCCTATTTATCCCACGCTGCAATCTGTTTAACGCATAGGAAATTACCTTAGATCATAAACACATCGTAGCGTGTCGATTTTCCCAAAATTTGATGTGAGTAAGCTTTTAGATCTGGCATTGAGTCAGCACGTAAAGGCCATTTCAGGACGACACGTTTATTTGCGACCTTAAAGGCAGCTTGCATAACTTCATTGGCATCGTGGTCAGCACCGACAATTTCACGCAATTGCCGCATTTCTATTTTTACCAATGCTGAATTTCTACGCAATGGATGCATAGGGTCAACCAGCACAACATCCGTGCTTAACGTTGGCAACACTTCACGCGCATCGCCGTATACCAAGGTCATGCGATTAATGATGCCGCTGAATGCAGAACCCGCATCTTGCGCTCTGGCAAGGCCATCTTCCAAAAGTCGGTGCATGTGTTTAGAACGTTCAATCAGGGTGACTTCTGCTCCCAAACTGGCCAATAAAAACGAATCCCGGCCTAATCCTGCTGTCGCATCAACAATACGGGGCGTTTGACCTTTGGATAACCCGCAGGCTTTGGGTAGAGCTTGACCACGCCCACCGCCAAATTTAAGTCTATGCCCAACGGCACCACCGTTAAAATCAACGATCAAATCAGAAGGTTTTGCCATTTGTTATTGGGCCAAAGGATGTGTTTCGTTAACAAGCGCTTTTAAGCCTTCGTCCAAAACATGTGTATAAATCTGTGTAGTCGAAATATCTGAATGGCCAAGCATTTGTTGCAAAGCCCGCAAATCGACCCCGTGAGCCAACAGGTGACTTGCGAATGAATGGCGCAAAACGTGGGGCGATACACGACGATGATCGATCCCAGCTTCCATGGCCAATTTTTTCAGCATTTGGCCAAACCGGGCACGGGTCAAAAAACCGTCTTTACCGTGCGATGGAAACATTTTTAAATGCGCACCATTCGTCGTATGTTTTTTTGGTAAATAATCTTCCCGCACTGCCATATAGTCGGCAACGGCATCTTGAGCGGGCTCGCTCAGCGGTACCATGCGTTCTTTGCCACCTTTACCACGTACCAGCAAAAACCGCTCATCACGAGATAAAGCCCCCAATGGCATGCCAACCAGTTCGGTTACCCGCAAACCCGTTGCATATAGGATTTCAAGCAACGCCACCAACCGCAACCCTTCACCACCCTGATGATCGCGGGCTGTATCTAACAACCTCTCGACCTCGTCTTCACTTAAATATTTAGGCAAAGTACGCCCAAGTCTTGGGCTAGAGATTGTTGATGTGGGATCATCAGTGCGAATGTTGTCACTGAATAAAAACCGAAAAAACTGACGAATGGCTGAAATCTGGCGCGCAATAGTGCTTGCGGCTAAACCGGTTTCGGATAAAGATTTGATGTAGGCCCTGATGTGAGTCGCATCTGCATCTTCAGGGTTCCGTTTTCGGGTGACCATAAAGCCCGCAAAAGCTGATAAGTCACGCTCATACGATTCCAACGTATTCGCCGCCGCTCCCCGCTCGACCATCATCATATCCAGGAAAACGGATATCTTGCGTAAAACGGATGCGGGGTGTTTTTTCTTCATAGGCCGTTCGTAAGTAATGCTTCTAGGGCCAGCGCGCGGGCGTCTGCTTTCAGCCCCACCGACGATAACGCCATAAGTACTGTGCTAAGAACCCCAACTTCAATTTTAGCTGGTCCCACATCACCAATAGCCAACAATGACAGCAAGACAGTCTCCCCCACGCGTTTTAATACTATAGGTCGTGCCGGTTCTTGTAATTGTACTGGAGTAAGATCTGGCGCAGGCGAGGCTAAAACAGAGGCGGCTAACGTAGAGATTTGCTCTGGAGCCGAAATCAGAGCCATGTTAGGGGGTATGGGTACAACGTCCATCATTTCAGCGTTAACCGTCAGGCGACGCAACCGATTTAACAAACCAACACTGGGCATGGTTTTTTGGGACCTCATATTCATACCAATTAGCGGCTGCCAAGATTTTTCAGAAATTTCAAGACCTAGGGATTCTAAAACCGTAAACAGCAACATCGCTTTTTCTTTGGATTCGGGTTGATCTTGAATTGCAGCCCACCACAAGGACACCAACTGGTCTGTGTTTTGTTGCCTTACCGCACCAAATTCAAACAAATGCGCTAGCGGCCCAAATAAGGCAATCGCCTTTGCCGCATCCGTATTACGAGCGGCACTTGCTTCTAAAATTTGATACCATGGCAAAGCTGCGTCCCGATCGCCAACCAATAAAAGAGCACGCAGCGCTTCAGGCGCAAACCACAACAGCTCGTTGGACGGTTCAATACGTTTCAAAATCGGCCAAAAGACATGGACTGTTGATATATAGCGTCCTTCGTCGCGGGCCAAAGCAAAGGCCCGTGCAGCTGCTTCAGCCTGCGCGATAGGGATGGTTTGTGCTAACGATGTCCGGAACAGTAGTGCACGAACCATCGGCCCAAATTCGACTTCAGCACGGCTTAAAGGATTTGCTAAGTCTTCTTCTGTAAACGTAACACTTGCATACATTTGACGCAGCACATCGACTGGCAATGCGCCAGCCTCATCGGCTCTCTCGCCCGCTTCAAGGCGCAACTCAATAGATGCTTTTGGCGACATCGCAATGGCACTCAAAACGCTCGGAATATTTGATGAAATAACACTGCCCGGTAATTGCACATTCCCAACCCGTGACATGGCCAAATGTAGAGGTGATGGGTTATCCATTTCAGACAGCTCAAAATCTTCACCTAAAATCAATCCTTCGGCCAAAGCCAAGAACGTTTGATCTTCTTCACCCAGTTCACGCATTAATGACAAACTGAGCAGAGCTTTCTCTTTCTCGCCTTTTAAAATACTACAAAACGTAAAGGATTTTTGCCAAAATGGAGAAGTCGCAATCGCTATTTCTTGCTCTGCCAACTTACACGCCCGGGCGTTGTCATTGGCAAGAAAACGCAAATCGACTTCAAGCGCTGTTAATTTTGCAACTCGAGCACTTGGCAAAGCATCAAATAGCTTACTCGCATCATCAAGGGCACCGATGGTCATCAACTTTTTGAAGCGTATTGATATTAAATAATTAGGATCTGATATACCTTCTGGAGCAACGCCTGGAGATAACAGTAAGCGCAGCATAAGCTCACGCATAGCAACCGATGGCGCTCGGGTTGGTAAATTTCCAATCAAACGCTCAACCAACGCTCCAGACGTACCGCGCCACATTTGCCCACCAAGCGCGCCGGTTTGATATGTTAGAATCCCAACTTCGCTTGCATCAACAGCCTCTAGATTATCAACCTCAACACGCCCGCCAGTTATCCGTTTTGATGCACGCTGAATTCGTGGCTTTGCAATATCGCCACTACCACGGCTTGGACTTTGGCGGAAAGAATTAGGGGGCGTAATCTTAGTCGGCGGTGCCAAACGTATGGGCTTGCTAATCTGTGCAATCGCCGTCGGAGACGTTTCCAAAAAGAGAAGCCCGATCAAACCAAATATACAGCCAAAACTCCCAAAACCTATTTTCGTTACATCCAAATCAAGTTTATTTTTGGAACTTGTCATCAGGAATCGTTCTTTCGATGTTATTGAGGGGTGCTGGTATGTCCCAAGTTGCAAGAAATGCACCGCCACCTATTGTGAGTGCAACAACCAAAAGAAATACGAGGTTTGAAAGCTTTTTCATAGAATCCCTTATTAAGCCTTTCGGCACGTGATACGGTTAATTTATATTCTCGACACATTAATATCTGTCAGAAGAAAAAACATATATGTCAGTATTTGAACTGATTCTTATATCATAGTTTGTAATTGTTGTATATTTCAACTATGGCATTTTACGACACTGTATAGATTATCATTGATAATTGATAGGTTTGTGTAAAGTGGCTCAAGGAATAATCAAAATCAAAAATCCTCCGATTGTTTTAATCGGCCTTATGGGTGCAGGTAAAACGTCTGTAGGGCGGCGATTAGCCGAACGCCTAGAGCTCAATTTTATTGATGCTGACGATGAAATCGTAAAAGCCGCAGGCTGCTGTATTCCAGAAATTTTTGATGTTTATGGTGAAAATGCCTTCCGCGACGTTGAAGAGCGGGTGATCGAGCGCCTAATTGGTGAAGGATCAATGGTGCTGGCAACAGGCGGCGGCGCCTATATGGCAGAGCGAACACGCAATAACATTGATACCCATGCCATTTCCGTTTGGCTTCGTGCTGATTTAGAAACACTGGTAGATAGAACCAGCCGGCGCAGAGGTCGCCCTTTGCTAAATGTAGGTTCACCTCGCGAAATACTTAAAACTTTAATAAAAATTAGATACCCGATTTATGGAGTTGCTGACGTTATTGTCGACACAGGTCAAGAAAGCTTAGAGGCGACAGTTGATAAAGTCATAACGGGCCTTGACAATGCAAAAGATAATCTAGAAAGCGAACCTGCAGAATGAGCCCAACAGCGCCAAACACTGAACAGCTTGAGGTCAAACTGGGCGATAGAAGCTACCCCATTTTGATCGGCAACAACTTAATCAATACAGCAGGTAGCCATATTACGCCCCACCTAAAGGGACGCAAAGTAATCGTCGTTTCAGATGAAAACGTTGCTCCGTTATGGCTTCCAACGTTCTTAAAATCATTTGATGAGTTGGACTTAGATGTTCATAGCCTAATCTTACCGGCAACTGAAACAACAAAGTCTTTCAGTCATTTCGAAGGGTTATTAAATGATGTTTTAGCCCTTGAGATAGACCGGAAAACAACGCTAGTTGCCCTTGGTGGCGGTGTGATTGGTGATATCGTTGGATTTGCAGCGGCCATCCTTTTGCGTGGCATTGATTTTATTCAAGTTCCTACCACGCTGTTATCACAAGTTGATAGTTCAGTCGGCGGGAAAACCGGCATAAACACCCGCTATGGTAAAAACTTAGTCGGCGCTTTTCATCAACCTCGATTAGTTTTGGCTGATACCTCGGCCTTAGCTACTTTACCGAATCGCGAATTACTGGCGGGCTATGCTGAAGTTGTAAAATACGGGCTGATTGATGATTTCGAATTTTATGAATGGTGCGAAAACAACGCAAAACTTCTGATCAACGGCGATCAAAACGCGCAGCGTTATGCGGTTTTAAAAAGTTGCCAGTCTAAAGCCCGGATTGTTGCTGCCGATGAACGCGAATTGGGGCAACGCGCCTTATTAAATCTAGGCCACACATTTGGCCACGCGTTTGAAGCTGAAACTGGCTACGGAAATAAGCTATTGCACGGTGAAGCAGTATCCATTGGCTGCATCAATGCGTTTCAGCTATCCGCTAAACTGGGGCTTTGTGAACAACAAGAATTGATACGGGTTGAAAAACACTTTTCACAAATTGGCCTCAGAAATTCACTAAGCGGATTGGCGGATGAAAGCTGGACGGTAGAGCGATTGATCGGGCACATGGCAAAA
>CALJEW010000307.1 GCA_938074585.1 uncultured Rhodospirillales bacterium
TCTTGATAGCAATATCGGTGTAAAACACAGAACTCCCGTAACCAGCATGGTCGAGCAGAAGACCAACTTCAGAAGCCACAAAAGAAACATGTTCTCACTCTGACTTCAGATAACGTAAAAGATTTTTCTAGCCACCCGGAAATAATCGAAAAACTAGGCTCAGCTTTTTATTTTTACACGCTCTATCACTGTTGGGAGCGCGGCTTAAACGAGAAAACCAACGAGTTGGTGCAGCAGTACTTTACCAAAGGTACGTATTTTTCTAAATTGATTGCAGTAGACGCGAGGCGCTGAGATGGTTTACTCAATAACCGACCAGTTAAAGCACTCAATTATCATTCACCCAATAAGGTCTTCGCCAAGTTCACAACCCGCCCAAAATTTATGCACTTGGTATATGAAATTAAGTCTATATTATCAAATGTTTCTTGCTATTAACTAAAAAAAGGCGGTTGCTTTCACAACCACCTTTCCTTGTCTTATATAAAAATCAATGGGAGCTTATACATCCTTTTTGATTTCCAAGCCGGTTGCTTGATCGACAGCTTTAAGGGACAATTTAATTTTACCCCGGTCATCAATACCGATCAGCTTAACTTTAACTTCGTCGCCTTCGTTGACGACGTCTGTTGTTTTTTCAACGCGCTGAGCGGCCAGTTCAGAAATGTGGACCAAGCCATCTTTTGCACCCATGAAGTTGACAAATGCGCCAAAATCAACGGTTTTAACAACTTTACCTGTGTAGATCAAACCAACTTCAGGATCGTCCGTAATCGACTTGATCCAGTTGATGGCGGCGGTGCCAGCTTCTTCGTCTACGGCTGCTACTTTAACAGTACCGTCGTCGTCGATGTCGATTTTTGCGCCTGTGACTTCACATATTTCGCGGATCATTTTCCCACCAGGTCCGATGATGTCACGAATTTTTTCTTTCTTTACCTGAATCAGTGAGATCCGTGGCGCGTTGGTGCTAACACCATCACGGCCTGCGGTTAAAGCTTTTGCCATTTCTTTCAAAATCGTAATCCGGCCACCTTTGGCCTGCTCGACTGCAATCTTCATGATTTCAGTTGTGATTGAAGTGATTTTGATGTCCATCTGCAAAGATGTGATACCGTTTACTGTACCCGCAACTTTAAAGTCCATATCGCCCAAGTGATCTTCATCTCCTAGGATATCAGAAAGAACAGCGTAATCGTCGCCTTCTTTAATCAAGCCCATGGCGATACCAGCAACAGCTGCCGTCATCGGAACGCCAGCGTCCATCATTGCCAATGAAGCACCACAAACTGATGCCATGGATGATGACCCGTTTGACTCAGTGATTTCAGATACAACACGCATGGTGTATGGGAACGCTTCTTTTGTTGGAAGCAAGGGATGCACAGCGCGCCATGCTAATTTACCGTGGCCGACTTCACGGCGTCCTGTGAAACCAAAACGGCCTGCTTCACCAACTGAGTAAGGAGGGAAGTTGTAGTGAAGAAGGAAGTGTTCGCGGTAATCACCACCCAGACCATCGATGATTTGCTCGTCTTGACCGGTACCCAATGTGGTAACAACCAAAGCCTGTGTCTCACCACGAGTGAACAAAGCTGAACCGTGTGCACGGGGAAGAATACCCACTTGGCAATCGATCGCCCGAACCGTATCCAAAGCGCGCCCATCAATCCGTTTGCCAGTTTTGATGATGTCGTTACGAACAATGACTTTTTCCAGGTTCTTCAACAAATCGCCACCAATAGCAGCCAATAAATCTTGGTCAATGCTATCGTCAGCAGCCAAAGCATCTTTAGCAACTTTTTTAGCAGCATTGATCATGCCGGCACGCGTTTGCTTAACGGTTTCCGCATACGCAGCGCGCAAATCAGTTTCAGCAACTGCTTTCACTTTAGCGGCCAACTCATCTTTACCTTCAGGCTCAGGAATAAGATCAAACGGCTCTTTAGCCGCTTTTTCAGCGAGGGTGATGATCGCTTGAATAACCGGCTGGAACTGCACATGACCAAAGCTCACAGCTTCTAGCATGATTTCTTCTGACAGCTCTTGAGCTTCAGATTCAACCATCAAAACGCCATCCATAGTACCCGCAACAACCAAATTCAATTGGCTGTCTTCAATCTCGTCAACGGCAGGGTTCAAGACGTATTCGCCTTCAATGTAACCAACCCGTGCGGCACCAATTGGACCTTGGAAAGGAGCACCAGAAATTGTTAACGCAGCAGAGGCAGCGATCATTGCAACGATATCGGGATCGTTTTCCATGTCATGCGATAAAACAGTCGCAATAACTTGGGTTTCATTCTTGAAGCCAGGAGCAAACAAAGGACGAATAGGGCGGTCAATCAGACGAGAAACAAGTGTCTCTTTTTCTGTTGGACGGCCTTCTCGCTTGAAGAAGCCACCTGGAATTTTACCAGCGGCGTATGCTTTTTCAACGTAGTGAACGGTCAGCGGGAAAAAGTCGAGACCCGGCTTCGGGGACCTTTCTGCGACAACTGCACAAAATACTTTGGTTTCGCCCAACGTCGCGATAACAGCGCCGTCAGCCTGACGAGCAACCTTGCCCGTTTCTAGTGTTAGTTTACGACCATTCCAGTCGATTTCTACTTTATGTTCTTGAAACATACTTTTTATATCCTATTCAACATTCGAGTTCACAAACACAATTGCCGTGCCTCGATCCGAACCAGAACCCATGTCCTGACAGGGCTCCCGCCGGTTACAAATACATATTAAATTTGAAAAAACACCCCGGTTGGGTGTGACGGTCTGAACCAATTTCAACCCGCCCCCATGTCGCTTGTGCGACATCATTCTTCGTGCATCGGCGTTTAGCGACGCAAGCCCAAACGCTTAATTAGGTCTTCATAACGAGACACTTTTTTGCGTTTAACGTAATCCAACAAACGACGGCGCTGGCCAACCATGACCAACAAACCACGACGTGAGTGGAAATCTTTTTTGTGAGTTTTTAGATGATCGGTCAAATTAATGATCCGCTCTGAAATAATAGCCACCTGAACTTCTGGTGAACCTGTGTCGCCTTCTTTTGTTGAATACTCTTTAATTAACTCAGTTTTACGCTCATCAGTAATCGACATCGTCTACTCCTTAGCTTAACGGTTTAAAACACGAAGGGCTTTTATTTCCCCTTCAACACATTTGACTAACGCGATCATTTCGCCTTCAAACTGGGCACATAAAACAGTATCTTGATTTATGTCCGAAAGAACGGATTGATCGACCACGGTGCCAACCGAAATTGTCTGACCGTGCTTTAGTCTTCGGGTCTCATCCGCTGATAATGCCAACGCCGGGATGTCGTCCAGCACGGCTTCAACAGCCAATAAGGCTTCCGAATACTCTTTATTATGCCCCAGAGCCTTTAGGGAATCTAGTGAAATCGCATGTTTTTCTGTAAACGGCCCAACACGCGTTCGTCGCAGCCGGCTTACATGCGCGCATGTACCAAGCCGAACCGCAATATCTCGCGCTAAGCTCCTGATATAAGTACCTTTTCCACATTGAACACGAAACGTTGCGTGATCAACATCATCGCAGCTTATCAATTCATATTTATCGATTTGTACCTTGCGCGATTTTAATTCCACAGCGATATCGGCGCGGGCCAGATCATAAGCCCGTTTTCCGTCCACTTTAATGGCAGAATAAATCGGTGGGATTTGGTCAATTTCTCCTTCGAATTCACTTAAAATGGCGCGGATATCTGCTTCAGCAGGACGGACACCTGATCGTGACACCACTTCGCCTTCCATATCATCTGTAGCGGTAGATTGGCCCCATCGGGCAGTAAATTCGTAGGTTTTACAGCCGTCCATTGCATAAGCCACGGTTTTTGTCGCTTCACCCAATGCAATCGGAAGAATACCACTGGCCAACGGGTCAAGCGTTCCGCCGTGCCCTGCTTTTTGTGCGTTCAATAAGTATCGAACTTTACCAACAACGCTGGTAGACCCCATGCCCAAAGGTTTATCGATGACAATCCAACCGTGAACTGGCTCACCGCGTCGCTTACGCCCCATCAAGGTCCGTATCCGGAACTTCTATTGCATCACTACCGGATTCATCTCGATCTTTTTCGTCCCAGTCCGTAGCCACTGAGCGCAAATCACGGGCCACATCAGGGCGGCGCATTAAAGCGTCCATTTCAGAGGCCTTATCGAACGACACATCGGGAATGAAATTTATTCGAGGGACAGCGCGCAATTCTAATTGCTTAGCAAGCATCCGCCTAAAGAACGGTGCCGCACGATTTAAGCCATCAATCACAGCTTTAACTGCTTCTTTATCTCCACCGCCCAAAGGAGTAACAAACGCCGTTGCGTTTTTAAGGTCTGGGCTAATGCGGACCTCAGTCACCGTAATCGCAACCCCAACAATCGCATGGTCCCGCACTTCGCCACGTTCTAATGCCCAAGCAATGGAGTGGCGAATTTCTTCGCCGACCCGTAATTGACGTTGGGTGGGGCCTTTTGAGTCCCGTCTTACCATTTGATCCTCTTTACACGTCCCATCTTAATAGGTGCGCTTTACATCACGTCTTAAATTTCGCGAGCAATCTCTTCAACACTAAAGCACTCAATGGTGTCGCCTGCGCGCATGTCCTGATAATTTGTAAAGGCCATACCACAATCAACGCCTTCTTTGACTTCAGCAGCATCATCCTTGAAGCGCTTCAACTGGCTTAATTCACCTTCATGAATAACCACTTCATCACGGATCAAACGAACATTCGCACCCTTACGGACCAAACCTTCTGATACAAAGCAACCAGCAATTTTACCAACTTTGGATACATTGAAGACCTCTTTGATGGTCGCGTTACCCAAGAAGGTTTCTCTGATTTCAGGAGATAACATCCCAGACAATACAGCCTTCAAGTCATCAATCAGGTTGTAGATGATCGAATAATAGCGAATTTCAACACCATCCCGTTTAGCTAACGCGCGTGCCTGTGGATTGGCCCGTACGTTAAAGCCAATAATCGCCGCGCCAGAAGCCCTAGCCAATGTTACATCTGATTCGTTAATACCGCCAACGGCTGAGTGCAGCATATTAACCCGTACTTCGTCCGTCGCCAAACTATCCAATGATGCTTTAATCGCACCAACAGAACCATGAACATCGCCCTTAAGAACAATCGGCAAAGATTCTGCTTCGCCGTCTTTAATTTTCTCAAACATTTCTTCTAATGTTCCACGGGTCGTTGCCGCTGCATGGGCATCACGCTCGCGTCGCTCACGGAATTCAGTCACTTCACGTGCCCGGCCTTCGCTAATCACAACCGCCATCTCGTCACCGGATGCGGGAGCACCACTCAAACCAATTACTTCAACGGCAAACGCAGGACCTGCTTCTTCTAATTGCTTGCCCATTGCATCGGTCATGGCACGAACCCGGCCATATTCTTTACCAGCAACCAAAACGTCACCAATTTGCAATGTTCCGCGCTGAACCAATACGGTTGCAACAGCACCACGTCCTGCTTCAACTTTAGATTCAACAACAATGCCTTCAGCAGGCCGGTTTGGATTCGACTTTAAATCCATTAATTCAGCCTGAAGCGTAATCGCTTCTTCCAATTTATCGAGATTCAAACGCTCTTTAGCAGACACATCAATAGCTAGAGCTTCGCCACCCATCTCTTCAACTTGAATATCGTGTTGCAACAAATCAGTGCGAATACGCGCTGGATCCGCGTCAGGGCGATCAATTTTATTGACAGCAATGATGATCGGAACGTTTGCTGCTTTTGCATGGTGAATGGCCTCAACGGTCTGAGGCATAATGCCATCATCAGCCGCAACACACAGAACAACAATATCAGTAACACTGGCACCTCGTGCACGCATTTCACTAAATGCAGAGTGACCCGGTGTATCAATAAAAGTAATTTTAGACCCCGATGCCGTATTTACCTGGTACGCACCAATGTGCTGAGTAATTCCACCCGCTTCGCCAGCAGCGACATCGGATGAACGCATGGCATCGAGCAACGACGTTTTACCGTGATCAACGTGGCCCATAACCGTAACAACAGGTGGCCGCGACACCAATTCACTGGCATCATCGTCATCATTCGCTGTTTTGAGGCCAATTTCAACATCAGATGCAGCAATGCGTTTATAATTATGGCCAAATTCTTCAACAACCAATTCTGCTGTATCGGCGTCAATTTCTTGCTGCGCCGTAGCCATAACGCCCATTTTCATCAACGATTTGATGACATCAACGGTCCGTTCCGCCATCCGGTTGCCCAATTCCTGAACCGTAATGGTTTCAGTAATCACAACTTCACGAATAACTTTTTTACCTGAATTTCGTGCACTAACGGCATCTTGGCGTTCGCGATCACGTTTGCGTTTAACAGATGCAAGCGAGCGTTGACGGCCCTCTTTATCTTCCAGTGCTTCAGAAATCGTCAATTTACCTTCACGGCGGCGTGGCTCGCCCCGCTTGTTTGTCGTGGCCTTTTTAGGAGGTTCAACTTTTACAAGTTTCTTAGGCCGGACCCGACGTTCTTTATCGTCTTCCGATGGCGGAGCAGGAATATCTGCAGGGTCTGAAATATTCACGTTGGCCGCAGCAGGTGCCGTTTTCTTTTTAGGGACAGCAGCTACAGGACTTGAAATAAATTCTGGCTCAGGCGCAGGCTCTAATGCTTTCAATTCAGCGGCTTTACGCTTTGTTTCACCTTCTTCGCGGGCTTCTTCCAATGCTTTCATGCGCGATGCGCGCTCTTCATTGGTCAGAACCCGGCCTGTTGGCGTTGTTGTGGGAGCCTCGGGTACGGCAGCAACCACAATCTCTTCAGTTATTGCAGGAGCCACTAACGGCTCAGCTGGTTTTTTAACCTCCGCCATGTGCCCGCCAGAATCCGGCGCAAAAACACGTTTTTTCTTAACCTCAACGGCAACCATTTTAGACCGCCCATGCGAGAAGCTTTGGCGAACAGAACCAGTTTCCACGGTCTTATTCAGCTCAAGCTTACCTGGCGCAGAAAGCCCTAGTTTTTTACCATTCGTCGTCTCATTGGTTTCGCTCATCGAATTCCGTTCCACCGCTACTTGCCCAATCGGGGCATCGTTCATGAGGATAGTTCCCCGTCACACATTCGTTATACCAAATAAAATAAAATTTTCTTCAAATCCTACTCCATTCGTCTTTACTTTTTTAAGGCTTTTCAAGTTCTAGAGAACTTCTAAACCCTGCAAGTCGCCCAAACTCAACCGCCAATCGATCAGCTATTGGTCCTTGAGCAACGGCAACATGAACAACCGTTTCTTTACCCAAGGCCTGAGCCAGCTCAAATCCTTCAAGCTGATCCCACTCCGTTAGTTCCGGCGCGACATTTCGCACCTTGCGACGGCCGCCAATGGCGCCATCTCGGGCTGCCAAAATCAAACCAGCTTTGCCATTCTGAAGGTAAGTTCGAACCTTTTCGTAGCCCGATACTACACTTCCCGAACGCCGAGCCATGCCCAACAAACCGACACACCTCGTAACCAATAAAACTTCTAACCGATCTGCCAAATCTTCCGGCACCTCCGCATTCCGACGGGCTACCTTAGCAAATAAGCGTTTAGCGCTTGCAGCGTTTACCACATCACGCTGGGCGCTCAACCATAAACCACGACCTGGCAACTTCGCCTCCAGATCAGGAACTACGTATCCGTCTGGAGCAACAACGAACCTAATTAGCTCGTTTTTTGGTCGTTCGCCTCCCAAAGCGATACATTTTCGCATTGGAATCGCTTTAATCCTATCGCGGGCTCGGTTTTTCTTTTTAACCGGCGTTAAATCCCGTCCGTGCGCCATAACCTGCGTACCGCTTATTCCGTCCCTGCTTCTGGGGCAACATCATCGGCCTTTGTCTCTTCATCGTCAAACCAATGCGCCCGCGCCGCCATAATGATTCCATTAGCCTGATCTAGTCCGGAAATTTCGGAACCAACCATTTCAAGCAATTCATCGCCGGCCAAATCGCCCAAATCATCTCTAGTTTTAACTTCATTTTCACCAAAAATAATCAACATGGCTGCGCTCACACCCTCAAGCGTACCCACATCATCTGCGACGCCCAACTCCCTACGTTTAGTGTCAAAAACTTCATCACGGCTGGCTAAATAATTGCGCGCACGTTGCTGTAATTCAGCGGCAACATCTTCATCAAAACCTTCAATATTGAACAAATCTTCAGCTGGCACAAACGCTACTTCCTCAACTTGAGCAAAACCTTCAGTGACCAACAAGTGTGCAATCACCTCATCGACATCCAGAGCGTCAACAAACATTTGAGACCGAACTTGGAACTCTTTAGTGCGCCGCTCAGACTCTTCAGCTTCCGTTAGGATATCAATATCCCATCCGGACAATTGTGACCCCAAACGAACGTTTTGGCCACGGCGTCCAATAGCCAAACTTAATTGATCATCAGGCACAACAACTTCAATTTTGTTACGCTCTTCATCCAAAACGACTTTCGCTACTTCGGCTGGCGCTAAAGCGTTAACGATGAACATCGCGGGATCATCAGACCACTGGATAATATCAATTTTTTCACCTTGTAATTCACCGACAACGGCTTGGACACGCGATCCTCGCATGCCAATACATGGGCCAACGGGATCTAAGCTTGAATCATGAGAGATAACGGCCATTTTGGCTCGTGATCCCGGATCACGAGCTACCGCCTTGATCTCAATGATGCCGTCATAAATTTCAGGCACTTCCTGAGCAAATAGCTTTGCCATAAATTCAGGATGGGTCCGTGATAAAAAGATTTGTGGCCCACGGGCTTCTTCGCGCACATCCAAAATGTAAGCACGGACTCGGTCGCCATTGTTGAAATGTTCGCGCGGAATGCATTCGTCACGACGCAACATTGCCTCAGAACGTCCCAAGTCAACAATCACGTTGCCGTATTCTATCCTTTTCACCAAACCGTTAACAACTTCGCCCAAGCGGTCTTTATATTCTGAAAATTGCCGTGTACGCTCAACTTCACGTACTTTTTGAACAATAACTTGTTTAGCTGTTTGGGCGGCAATACGCCCAAAATCAATGGGCGGCAATTCATCAACAATAAACTCGCCGACAACGGCATCTTTCTTTTTACGGAACGCCCGCGCCAACGGCAATTGCGTGACTTCGTTTTCAATTTCAGCGTCATCCGCCAATACTTCTAAGAAGCGCGCTAAGCTGATGGTACCTGTCGTCCTGTCGATATGCGCCCGAATGTCATGTTCTTGACCATATTTGGAACGTCCCGCTTTTTGAATAGCTTGCTCCATCGCTTCCAAAATTTCATCGCGCTCAATACCCTTATCGCGTGCAACAGTTTCAGCAACTTGTAGAAGTTCGGGGCGCGCGTGTACGGCGCTCGTATCGGTCATGGTTTCGCTCATTAGTTTGTACCTTCTTTAGCCGCTGCAATCAGTGCGTCTGTAATAACTATTTTTGCTTTTTGAACATCAGAGAAAGGAATATGAATTTCTTCGCCTTTAATTAATAAAACTACGTCATCCCCCTCAAGGCCCTTCAATTCGCCGCGAAATCTGCGCTGCTCATCGCCTTGGCCCCGTTTTTCCATTCTGATCTCGGTACCAGTGAAACGCTCGAAATGCGCGCGCTTAACTAAAGGACGGTCTAAACCGGGGGAGCTAACCTCAAGTGTATAGGCACTGGTGATTGGGTCTTCAACATCCATAATCGCTGAAACAGCGCGAGAAATCTGCGCACAGTCATCAACGTTCATACCTGTTTGATCAAGGCGGTCGGCCATAATCTGCAAGCACGGGCTCATTTCACCCAATACCTCAATACGCACGATCTCAAAGCCTAATTCTTCGATCGTTGGCGTAATTAAATTTTCAATGCGGTCAGCCAAACTCATGGTCTCAAAACTCAATATTTTAATGGCTTTTAGTGAAGCCGTTTTATCCACTGGGCACACGATTTGACTTCAAACCATTACGCCCGCCGATTTACGGTTTTCAAGCAAACCGTTATACCAAACAAAAAGGCGGGCCTTAAGCCCACCCCATCACTTCGTTTTAAAATTTAACGACAACGAGATACGTCTTTTATTTAAACACAGATGTCATATATACCCCACGGTAATTTTTTTCAAGTGCTTAGATGGAGCGCTGTTTGCGCTCAAATCTCAAGTAAGCAGGTGCGTCACCTTTAGCTTTAGCTTTTTGCTCGTAGCGGGTTTCAGCCCAATCAGGCGGTGCGATGCGCCAATCATCAGAGCGGCGCGCGGTCCATTGCAAATTATTGTTTTGTAACAAAAAGCGGAGCGCCGAACTGACATAGCCTTGATGGTCGCTGGCAAATCGCAACTCACCCCCGTCTTTTAACAACCGTGCGTATTCAACAATGGTTTCATCTTTAACAATCCGGCGGCGGTGATGCCGGGATTTAGGCCAGGGATCCGGGAACAAAATAAATATCCGCTCGAAACTTG
This sequence comes from uncultured Rhodospirillales bacterium, assembly GCA_938074585.1. GTDB lineage: Bacteria > Pseudomonadota > Alphaproteobacteria > Rhodospirillales > Casp-alpha2 > JABMNT01. The sequence goes on from CALJEW010000307.1 coordinate 10,496, forward strand.
CCGGTGCCATTAATTTAAGTAGATGACGCACATCGTCGTCATAAACCCGGACATTAGTCACGCCGTTCGCATCAATGTGCTTCATTAACGATGCAACGCCGTTGACAAATGGCTCGCAACCAATAATCCCAAAGTCTGGATTTTTTTCAGCCTGTTCAGCCAAATGCTCGCCGCCGCCAAAGCCGATCTCTAACCAAACCTCGCGCACAGGGTTTGGGAAAAGCATCTTGAGGTCAATCGGTATATTTTCCGGCTCAAGATCAAGCCGGATGGTCGGCAGGAGCTCTTCCATCAAGCGTTTGCGTGAAGCACGCAACGGCTTGCCTGTCCTCCGTCCATACCAACGTTGATCTGTATCGTTTTCGTTAGTAGCCAATGATCAAGAAGCGCCGAAAGCCGACTTCAAATCATCAACCAAATCGGTTTTTTCCCACGAGAATCCCCCGTCCGCATCTGGAGCGCGCCCAAAGTGACCGTAAGCAGCTGTGCGCTCATAAATCGCGCGGCTTAGCTTCAAGCGCTCACGAATACCGCGTGGCGACAGATTGACCAATTCCTGAAGGACATCAGCCAATTTATCTTCATCTACGTTACCTGTTTCGTGCGTATTCACATAAACCGACAACGGCTTTGAAATACCGATCGCATAAGCCAACTGAATGGTGCATGCGTTGGATAAACCAGCGGCAACCACGTTTTTAGCTAAATAACGTGCAATATAAGCAGCAGAACGGTCAACCTTGGTGGGGTCTTTACCACTGAATGCTCCGCCGCCATGTGGGGCTGCACCGCCATAGGTATCAACAATAATTTTCCTCCCCGTCAAGCCAGCATCGCCATCAGGGCCACCAATGACGAACTTACCTGTTGGGTTCACATACAGCTCTTCTTCAGCACACATCCAGCCTTCAGGCAAAACGTTTTCAATGAACGGGCGAACTAATTTACGAATATCATCTTGGCTCATATCTTTTTCGTGCTGAGTAGAGACCACGACAGATGTAGCACGAACCGGCTTATCGTTTTCATATTGAAGTGTGACTTGGCTTTTTGAATCTGGGCCAATTCCGGGTAACTTGCCAGCGTGGCGAGCGTCAGCCATTTGCTTTAAAATTTGGTGTGAATAATGCAAGGGAGCCGGCATCAAAACATCGGTTTCGTTGCAAGCATAACCAAACATAATTCCTTGGTCGCCAGCGCCTTCGTCTTTATTTCCTGCAGAATCAACGCCTTGAGCAATATCAACAGATTGCGCATGAACGTGAACCTGAACTTCAGAATTATCCCAATGAAAGTTATCTTGGTCGTAACCAATCGCTTTAACCGCGCCACGAGCAGCGGCTTCGATCTCTGCTTTTGTTACTTCCTGTGAGCAACGCGTCTCGCCGGCAATGACAATTAAATTCGTGGTTACCAAGGTTTCAACACCAAGCCGTGAAACACTGTCTTTTCCTAAATAAAGATCAACAATCGCATCTGATATCCGATCACAGACTTTGTCCGGATGACCTTCGGAAACGCTTTCGCTGGTAAATAGAAAATCTGATTTATGCATAATAGATCCCTTCGATCTGGTTCAAAAAATGGACCAAGGGCATTTTCGTTTTATGCATTCAATAGCCCCACATAGCGAAATTTTCGCTTAGAAGGCAAGTAGTCCAAATCCACCCACTGCCTTTCTTTAAAAAATAAAAGCATGCGCTTTTGGCAGGGTTTCCCGGGTTGGTCAAGTGTAGTTTTTCAAGCGCTATATCTAGATTTTGACCAGGCCCCAAGTTTATGGCAACAACACTGTATTAATCACAAAGACACGCCCTATAGACATTACGATCATCGTCAATTTATATGCCACGAACACTGAGGTTTTAGTCCTACGACGTTGCGAATCTAAAATCCTACCGATGCTAAACGATCACGGCTGGCCGTTAGGTGTGGCATTTAGACCATCTTCGATCTTTGCACTTTAAGCCCCCCCTCCAGACGAAATTCACATTCTACAATTTCCCAATCAAGATGCATTTCATTATTATAGAAACGACACTAGGCACCAAGCCGTTAGATCTGAACGCGCGCGGGTCATTTCAAAAACCAAAATTATAGGGTCCTGTGGAATTCAGATCTATAGATAATGCCTTGAACAAACCAAAGACCGGGCCAGTTCCAATATCCGTTTACTGACTTCAGGGACAACAATTTAATAATAAACACAGACTAAATCTAGTGTTTCGCGGCACACCACAGTATCGGTCGTAAAACAAGGTTGAGCATTCTCCGAAAGCCCCACCGTTTCAGACACACCATTGGTTTTATGGTCGCTTCGTATGTTTTCAAAAAAATACACTATAAATACAGCCAGAATAATCGAAAATTAATATAGGCGACTGGCCCCAATACGGTTTGCGCTGCGCTTTTACTTTTGGGTTTTTTGAAAAGTACCGTCAACTGTTTCTCCCAAATTTTTTTGGCTCAAGCCCAATAAAGCTCGGCACACTAGGAGGCATCCGCGCATAAAGGGGTAGCACTTGGCCTTGTTGTTCAGGCTGATCAACCATATCATTTCTTTTGTTTTATATCTTTCACTTTTATAACAAAATCACATCAATCAACCAACGACAAAAACGTTATACGAAAGAACCCCTTAAACGGTTAATTTATTTAGCTGTTTTACGTACCCTGCCAACGGTGGCAAAACCAACGCACACGATCATCATAAGCGCCACAATGGCATCACCAAAGCGCCCATATAGAGTTTGCGATTTAAGAGCTTCGGGCAAATCGACATCCAAAATACCTTCACTGTCAAGTGCCAATTGAGCCAAAATTCGCCCGTATGGGTCGATCATGGCTGAAATTCCTGTATTAGCGACCCGCACCAACGGCAATCCCATTTCAATGCTGCGAAATTGAACGGCGGCTAAATGTTGGTACGGGGCCGAAGATTGACCAAACCACGCATCATTTGTGATGTTTAAAAGCCAACGGGGCTGAATACCCAAAGTTCGGACTTCATGTGCAAAAATTGCTTCATAACAAATCAAAGGAGCAAAGGCCGGCAAGCCGGTAACTTTTAAAATGCGTGGCAATTGCCCCACTGAAAAATCTGAGCGCCCTTCGGTCAATTTTGTGAATTTTAAAACAATGCGCCATGGTATATATTCACCAAACGGGACCAAATGAATTTTATCATAAATAGCATCGATTTTACCCCCCGGTAGAATCGCTAAAAAACTGTTCCAATATTCAGGCTTTATTGCTTTTGGGCCGCTAGACCTTGGAGCCCCAGTAATTAAGGCCCCACCAATTGGGGCTGTTTTTCCAAGCACATTCAACAGATTAATATCATGTTGCAAATCATAAGGTACAGCTGTTTCTGGCCAAATAATATGAGTTGGTGGCGGGACACCTTCAAATTTTTGCGCACTGAGCTTAATTAGGGAGCGCACATGTCCCAGACGCAAATCTGGTTTCCACTTCAAGTCTTGTGAAATATTGGGCTGCACAAGACGGAGCTTAACCGCATGAACAACATCCATTTTTGCGCCTGATAGACGCAATACACCAAACCCTGCAACACAGACAAGCAACGCAAAACCGACAACTGGCAAGTATCTCCGACTTTCTGATTCCTTCGTATAAGCAAGCCCGGCCGGTAGCAGGGCGGCAATCAGCGTCACCAGCCCCAACCCGAGCACCCCTCCAATCGATGCAAATTGCATCATGATATCTAAATTGGCCCAAACAGAACCAATTTGGTTCCACGGAAATCCAGTTAAAACCCAACCCCGAACCCATTCCACGGAGATCCAAACAACCGCTAAAATAACGGTACGGCCATAAACATCTACCTGCATTTGTTTGAAGACATATTTAGATACAACAGCAACAAGCCCAACAAATAAGGCCAGCCCCATGGCTAATCCCAAAACAGCAAACGGCGCCATCCAGCCATACCGTGCGGCATCAACTAAAAAAGCATGTCCGACCCAATAAAAACCGGAGGCAAAATGACCAACGCCAAATAACCAACCAACCCGGAACGCTCCTTTAAAGGTGACCGCAGCATCGACCAGCCAAAACAAAGCAACAAACGCGGGTATCAAAAGAATGGTCAGATGTATCGGCGGAAAGGCGGACGCCGCTAACGCGCCCAAAAGAACAAGAACCAGCGCTTGAACTTTACCTGATGCGTGGAATAGACGCTTTTGAAGCTGAACCATTATATCTGTAATTTTAAAAGTTCCGTCTGTGAAATTATTCTGGATCAGAGGTTTCACTCTCTACGGGCCTGGCGCGGCGATGTAACCGAAGCTTACGAATTCGGCGGGGGTCGGCGTCCAGAATCTCAAACTCAAGGCCGCTAGGATGCCGAACCAATTCGCCTCGAACCGGCACACGCCCGGTTAACGAAAAAACCAAGCCCCCCAAAGTGTCCAAATCTTCGCGCTCTTCTTCATCCAAAATTGGCCCTAATTCTTCTTCTAAGGTTTCCACGGTTACCCGCGCATCGGCCATATATTCACCGTCCATAACTTTAGTTAATTTTAATTCAGGGCTATTATCATGTTCGTCTTCAATTTCACCAACGATTTCTTCAACCAGATCCTCAATCGTCACCAATCCATCAACGCCGCCATATTCATCGACCACCAAAGCCATGTGGGCGCGTACAACCCGCATCTCCAGCAACAATTCCAAGACTTGCATGGAAGGCGAAACAAACAGCACTTTGCGAATAATTTTAGCCGGTGTAAAATCAGCCTGCATACCACGCCACGCCAGCACATCTTTGGCATGGATAAATCCAATTGTGTCGTCCAATGTATCTTCAAAAACCGGCAGGCGCGAATGACCTTCACGGGTGATGATTTGAATAATATCATCTAAGGAGGTGTCTTCATCAATCCCAACAACATCGGCACGTGGCACCATCACGTCATGGACGGTGCGATGGCGCAATTCCAAAATATTTGCCAACAATAACCGCTCGTCCGCATTAATTGGCTGTTCCTGTTCTTCGCGTTCTTCAAGAATTTCTTCCAACGTATCACGAACAGATTCAATGGTTTTTATGCCAAACAAACCTTTTAGCCAGCCACCAAATGAGGAAAGCTGCGGTTCTGCGATTGGCACCACTTGCTGCAATTTAGATTTTTCAGTCGGGCTATTCACGACATTTGCTCCATCGCCACATACGGGTCCGCTATATGATGAGCAGACAAAATTTTACGCTCTAAAGCTTCCATCTTTAGGGCCTCATCTTCGTCTTCGTGTTCATAGCCCAAAAGGTGCAATGTACCGTGAATAATCATATGTGACAAATGATCAGATACGGTTTTGTTTTGTTCATTAGCTTCGCGGGCTACGGTTTCGCCCGCTATGGCAATATCGCCCAAAAACAATGACTGACCTGCGATAACTTTTGGGCCATCCCCATCAAGAGCGGCAAAGGAAAGGACATTGGTTGGCTTATCCATGCCCCGGAACTGTAAATTTAAACTTTGTAATTCAGCATCTGTGGTCAACCGAATTGCGATTTCACAAGCTTCGACATCCTCATCGTCAAATTCACCAAGTTTTTGGACCCCGTTGAACGCCGCTACACAACAGCGCCTACAATCGGCTTCAATGGATGAACTGTCATCTGCCCACGCATCACCATCAATCTCAATATCGACGTCTAATAAAATCAGTTTAGACCCCAAAGGATCGAGGTCCGCCTTAACCACCATTATTACCAATATCAATTTGTGGTTCTGGCTCGTACCGCGCCCCGGTCCGCCGTCTGGTTTCGACATCCGAATAGGCGTGAACAATTTCACCTACCAACGGGTGGCGGACAACATCACTATCTGTAAAAGTCGCAAAACCAATACCCTTAACGTTATGTAAAATGTCCATAGAATCGCGTAATCCAGACCTCGTTCCCCGCGGTAAATCAACCTGACTTAAATCACCAGAAACTACCATCTGCGAATTTTCACCCAGCCGGGTTAAAAACATTTTCATTTGAACAGCTGTCGTATTTTGCGCTTCGTCTAAAATAACAAACGCATTGGCAAGCGTTCGCCCCCGCATGAAAGCTACAGGCGCGACTTCAATTTCACCATTTTCTAGGCGTTTTTCAACCTGACCTTCGGGCAACATATCATATAAGGCATCGTATAAAGGGCGCAAATACGGATCGACCTTTTCCCGCATGTCACCGGGTAAAAACCCCAATTGTTCGCCCGCTTCAACCGCTGGGCGCGACAAAATAATCCGATCCACATCGCCCCGGACCAAGCGTTCAACCGCTTTTGCAACGGCTAAATAGGTTTTTCCAGTGCCCGCAGGGCCTTGGCCAAAAACCAGTTCGTTATCATCAATCGCTTTTAAATATTCCGTTTGAGTGGCTGAGCGTGGGGAAATATGACGATTGGGGGTGCGGACGGTTGCGTTGCTGTCTGCAACATCACCCTTCGGGGATTGGACCATGCGTACGGCCGCATCCACTTCAGCCAAATCGACTGGCATTTTTTTCTCTAGCCGCTTGTGTAAACCCTCGAACACCTGACAGGCTGAGTTTACGTTTTCAATCAATCCACTGATTGTTAATTTATTGCCGCGGGCATGAATGGTAACATCCAGCTTTTGCTCGACCCGGGCTAAATGCGTGTGATGAGATCCAAATAAGGAGATCGCTAGCGAATTATCGTCGTAAGACCGCTCTACGGAAACCGACTTTTGAAATACTTTATCACGTATCGATTTTTTTGATCTCACTACTTTTGTTTTCGCTGTCTGAGCCGTGCTCAAGCCATTGCCCTTTTTTCTGTCTGATCTTGCGCAGGTGGTGCGCTTAAAAGCTCTGCACTTAAACTGTTGCCGTGTGCGCCTGTAATTGCAAGCGTTACCACTTCACCAGTCATCTCAATAGGCGCGTCCACATGAACTGCCTGCATATAGGGGCTTCGGCCCACCAATTGGCCTTCATGGCGGCCCGGTTGCTCTAAAAGGACATCCATTTGTTTCCCAACCCAGCCCTGATTGAATGCTAATTGCTGCTCGTTTAATAAGGCTTGTAAGCGGCCTAAGCGCTCCGACTTCACTTTTTCAGGGACTTGCAGCTCGTTGGCGGCGGCGGGTGTGCCGGGGCGGGGGCTATATTTGAAAGAATAGGCCTGAACAAACCCAACGGTACGAACCAAACTCAAGGTAGCCTCAAAATCTTTTTCAGACTCACCCGGAAACCCAACAATAAAGTCCGATGAAAAAGCCAGATTTGGCTGAGCATCGCGCAAACGGGCAACCACATCCAAATAATCTTTAGACGTGTGGCGGCGGTTCATAGCTTTTAAAACCCGGTCAGAGCCCGATTGTGCCGGTAAATGCAAATAAGGCATTAATTTGTCTACATCACGGTGCGCATTGATCAAATCATCATTCATATCGGCTGGGTATGAAGTGACATAACGAATACCCGTTAATCCTTCAATCTCAGATAATTCGCCAATTAGCCGCCCGAGGCTCCACTCGCCTACACTTTCCGTACTGCATTCGGTGCTACCATGATAATTATTTACGTTCTGACCCAAAAGCGTGATTTCTTTAACGCCGCTAGCGACCAAACGCCGGGCTTCACCCATTACTTGTTTAGTTGGCCGTGAAAATTCAGCGCCTCGAGTATAGGGCACCACACAAAAAGCACAAAACTTATCGCAGCCTTCCTGAACAGTTAAAAACGCCGAATAGCCATCTGGGGCCGATTGCTCTGGCAAATGATCAAATTTGCTTTCTGCCGGAAAGTCGGTGTCCAAAACAACGCCGGATTGGCGGTGCGCCTGAGCAATCATTTCGGGAAGTCGGTGATACGTTTGGGGGCCAAAAACCATATCGACATATGGGGCGCGGCGGACAATTTCTTTACCCTCGGCTTGAGCGACACATCCCCCAACAGCGACAATCATTCGATCCGCGTCTGGGTCGCGTTTTTCTTTAATCTGGCTCAATCGACCCAGTTCAGAATACACCTTTTCAGCCGCCCGTTCGCGAATATGACAGGTATTTAAAATAACCAAATCCGCATCATCGGCGGTATCTGTAACCGCATAATCAAGCGGCCTTAAAACATCCGCCATGCGGTCCGCATCATAGACGTTCATTTGGCAGCCATAAGATTTAATAAAAAGTTTTTTTGTCACATCGCAACCAATTTGCTAGGGGCGCCAGAAACTGGCAATCAATTAAAGGCGCATATGTATCAACGCAGGAGCCGGTGTCAAGACAAGCCATCATTTTAGACCATTAATCGTCCTTAGCTACACAATAGAGCTCCAGTCGATGTCCCATCAGCTTCATACCATATTTCTCTGCAATTACTTTCTGTAAGCGCTCGATTTCGAGGCTTTGGAATTCGATCACTTTACCTGAGTTCAAGTCAATCAAATGGTCGTGGTGGTCTTCAGTGGCCTCTTCGTAGCGGCCACGACCATCACCAAAATCATGGCGCTCAACAATTTCTTCATCCGCAAATAAGCGAACCGTCCGGTATACGGTGGCAACTGAAATACGTGAATCAATCTCACTGGAGCGACGGTGAACTTCTTCTACATCAGGATGATCAACGGCATCAGATAAAACACGCGCAATGACACGCCTCTGATCTGTCATTTTTAGCCCGTTTTTAATGCACGCTAGCTCGATACGCGATTCTTCCATAACATTCCTTATATCAGTACTTCTTCAAACTGCATCTCTGCGACCTTAATTTCAAGGCCTTAAGCGCTCTTTTTATTACGAGGCTTCTCCTCCCCAAAGCAATTTGTTTCGCCAATACAGAACACCACTTCGCATAACTGAAAGCAACCATAGGATACTTAGCAGATAATCCTTGACGTTGCCGATAATCATCTGCGACATATCGTAGGATGATTTTATATGCCGCTTCAGTATCTTGAGGTTTGTACCCATCTTCTAAACAAATAATATAATCTTGGAATATAGGCTTTTTAGGCGACACCCCGGATTGTTGCTTTGTCATTAAAATAGGGCCTATGCCAACATTTGTTAGCATTGTATAAACATCTTGAATAAATTATGTCAGCTCAGATCTAGCGGTAGAGTTATTAGATATATGCGCAGGTAGAACATTAGATTTAAGGCCTAAAAGATCTGTTTGTCTCGGTTTATCCATTTTATACTCTTAAATACTCAGGCGTAACAAAATAATTTTATGAAAAGCACCCAAATGATGGCACCACAAAAAGCACAATCAGGACTGCATTTTATCGACATTACAGATGAAATTTGCCCAATGACTTTTGTTAAAGCCAAATTGATGATTGAAAAAGTCCCACAAGGCGAACACATAGAAGTCCGTTTAAAAGGCAAAGAGCCGCTAACCAATGTACCGCGCTCGGTTCTTGAACACGGCCACCTTATTCTATCTATGGAGCCCGAATCAGTGGATCAAAATGAGCTCGGTGTGCATCTATTGTTAATCGAAAAAACCTAGAAATTTATTTAAGGCCGCAAGCGCCCCCAATTTTTAGGAACAATAGCATCGGCTGGGCGTAAATACAGAGGGCTGGGATCCATCATTGGCGCTCCAGATAAAACAACCTGCTCAGCAACGCCCGCAACAAACCGTGCATCCGGTATCTCCGGTGCGGTACTTTTGATGATTTCGCCTTTTAGCACGCTCCTGGCGCGGTCTTGAGCGTCGCCAACAACATCAATCCTGCCAACAAGCCCTAATTCATCAATCAATTTTGGCAAATCATCCAAAGACACCGCACGCGGCTGATCCATCAGGGGGCCAGATGCGTCAAAAACTTGTACATATATATCAGCCCGTTTTGAATCAAGCGCCACAAGAATTGTTCGGTCTGGATTTTTTGGATCAATCGCCGCAGCGGCAATGGCTTGCGTTGTGGTAACACCACAACATGGAATTCCGGATGCAAGCGCTAACCCTCGCGCAGCTGCCAAGCCGGTCCGAAGTCCCGTAAAAGCACCGGGCCCCCGGGTCACGGCAATCAAATCAACATCACTAACGCTCATTCCGGCTTGATCCAAAACACCCATCAACATCGGCATTACTACCTCAGATTGGCCACGCGTCATTGGCTCTAGCGCACCCGCTATCGTTTCACCATCCATACGAACAGCAACCGAGCATCCCGAAGTGGCTGTATCTAAAGCCAATATTTTCAACTCTTAGATATCCTTTTTTACGATTAAGCCTTGTTAATGACGCTAGAAGCAGGAAAATTCAATTAGAATCGGAAATTTTTAACCGCCAAATGTATAGTAGATTATGAAAAAAACAGAAACTACGGCCCTTTACACTCACACGATAGCTCTGATTGTTGGATTGCTTTTATGTAGCTTTAACCAAGCGGTTCTTGCCGCCTCATCTGCTGTTATCATTATTTACCACCGCTTTGGTGAATCCGATTTTCCATCAACCAACATCCAACTTAAACAATTAGACGCACACATTAAAGAGCTTAAATCGGGGCCCTATACAGTACTCCCGGTTGTGGAAATTATTGAAAAATTAAAAGCCAGTATAAGCCTCCCGGATCGGACAGTTGGCATTACCATAGATGATGCTTATCGCTCGATCTACGCGGAAGGTTGGCCACGCTTTAAAGCGGCAGGTTTACCCATTACGGTTTTTGTTTCAACAGCACACATCGACCATGGGTCAAGTCGCCATCTGACTTGGGACCAAATTCGCGAGATGCAAGCGGCCGGTGTTGATTTCGGACACCATAGCGTTAGCCATTTACACATGCCAAAAGCATCGACCAACAGCATTCAACAAGAACTGGAAATCGCCAACCAGCGGTTCGAAAAAGAATTAGGTGCAAAACCTAAATTATTTGCCTATCCCTTTGGCGAAACCAGCCTAGCTGTTCAAAAAATGATTAAATCAGCCCCATTCATTGGTGTCTTTGGCCAACATTCTGGGGTTATCGATGGCACCAGTGATTTTACCTACTTACCTCGGTTTGCCTTAAATGAAAAATTTGGGGGGATTAATCGTTTTCGAATTCTTGCCAACGCCATATCAATCCCCATTCAAGACATGACCCCCAACGATCCGCTAATTGGAGATAATAACCCCCCAGCTATTGGTTTTACTATTAGTGGGGAATTGGCAAACCCTAAAGCCGATTTAAGCCGCTTATCCTGCTTTTTAAACCATGAAAGTCAACGCGCTGACATGTCGAAATTAGGGCCGCGGATTGAAATTAGAAGCAAAAAACCCATGCCGATCGGGCGAACTCGCCTCAATTGCACAATGCCAACCAAACAAGGCAGATGGCGCTGGTTCGGTCATCAATTCATACGGATTAAATAAAATCAGAACCAACAGGAACTGTACTTAAAGTCCCTAAGCATCGATATTCAGAACGGCCTCATCAAAATATTTAAGTTTATTAACCGTCATTAATGCCCGCAGCGCTTTTACGTAGTCATCGCCCCGTTCAGAATAACTCAATAATGATTCAGCTAAGATGTGCCCACGGATGGGCGCGCCTTTTTTGCGTAATTGCAAACGCACAGAACGCAAACCCTGATATGCCCGATGGGTGTTTAAATTACGCGCATACGCACGGACCGAATGGAACAAGCTTTTAAACGCTTTAACTTTATGTGTTTTATTTTCGTCACGATCTAGAGGCACCAAACCTTCGCCCTTTGCAGTCGTCCATTGACCAAACATGGCGTTACCCTCACGCGTGAATCGTGATGCACCCCAACCACTTTCTTCAGCCGCCTGAGCCAGCGCCAAAGACACAGGAATAATATCAACGCGTTTAATCAGTTTGTTAATGCTGCCGCGTTTAACGTTATAACGCTCAGCCATAACAATCAGCCATAGCCGCTCAGAAGCCGGCAATACTTCAGCTTTAACTAAACGACTTTTCAAGTCCCATAACCGTTGTCGATCTTCGCTTATTTCGGCGTTTACTTTTAAAATTAACGGCAATACGGCTTTAAAGAACAAGGACTTTTTACGTGGTATTTCAAGAATCGCACCAATATCATTGGGCATACTTGCTAAAAAGACCCGTGGAACCTGTTGCGCGCCGATGCGCACTTGTTCCAGATCGTAGCCCATGTCTTTGAATGTTTTATCTAAAATGTTGGCAGAGTTTTCAGTTTCCGTCTTATGCTCCGATAACGAGCGTATACTGACGCTTGGCAACAAGGTTTCAGAACCCCGCGCCTTTATAGGTAAAAACCGCGGTCCTCTGGCTTCATCTTGAGGCGCACCACCCACCATTTTTGGAGCTAATGTAAATTTCAAGTCTGCTCGGGGCGTACCTATTGCTTTTTCAGGTGGATTTAATATGGCAACAGCAACCAAACTGCTCACCAGTCCACCTACTGTAATTAAGGCGAAGCAATCAAAAATTTTACTCATAAAATTATCCAAAAATCACAAGCGTTGTGATCTGAAATAAGTGCAAAATTTCGAACAATACAGTGTGCAATACATCGTTGGTTCTCATCAGTTTTTATATATTTCCGCATGTTCAGTTTCCCTAAAAATTGAACGGAACGGTGCTTATGGCCGGCAAATTCATAAAATTTTTTAGCACGCAGAAGTTCTTAATTCCACTTTAAACGTGTCCAAAATAACAATTTTTGTGCGCTGCGCATTTATAGTGCCGCGCCAAAAAAATCAAGCTAACTATGAAAGCTAATTAAACCGCCCGAACCTCTTCAACTTCAGGAACATAATGGCGCAGCATATTCTCGATACCATGCTTAAGAGTTGCGGTTGAGCTTGGACATCCAGCGCATGCGCCTTGCATTTGCAAATAAACAATGCCTTCTTCAAAACCCTTATAAACAATATCGCCGCCATCTTGGGCCACAGCCGGGCGAACACGGGTATCAATCAAGTCTTTGATTTGGCGTATCACGCTATCGTCTTCTTTAGCATCCTGAGAACCATCAGAAGATGATGCTTCTGTCATCACAGGCTTTCCAGATTGGAAATGCTCCATAATTGCGCCAAGAACTAACGGTTTTAAAAGATCCCAGTCCCTATCTTCCGTTTTAGTTAGCGTGATGAAGTCCGCCCCCAAAAACACGCCAGTAACGCCCGGCATGTTAAATAGATTTATGGCCAATGGTGAAGATTTGGCTTCGTCCTGCGACGTAAAATTTGCCGTCCCACTTTCCATTACATTACATCCGGGTAAGAATTTTAAGGTTGCCGGATTAGGAGTGTTCTCAGTTTGAATAAACATGTTCGTACCTTTGTTGGTCGAGGCCATCCCCACATGAATAACAGTAGGTAGATAGCAATAAAACGCAATCATACCCTAAATGGACGCTTAGACAGGTAATTTCAAGAGATCATAACCAATATCGGTCTCTAAAGACAAAACCTGCATAATACCTAAACTTGAATTGCAGCATAAGTCATGAAACATTAGATCAATTAATAATTCAAATTAAGGATAAAAGTTATGGCAAAAGGGTATTGGATCGCCAATGGCGAGGTAAATGACTTAGAGGCTTACAAAAAATATGTAGACGCAAATGCAAAGCCCTTTGCGCAATATGGTGCCAAGTTTTTAGTCCGTGGTGGTGAAGGTCAAATTTTAGAAGGGGCAATTAAATCCCGCACGGTCGTGCTGGAATTCAGTTCTTATGAAGAGGCCTTGGCCTGCTATAACTCTGATCTTTACCAAAAGGCTAAAGACATTCGCTTGCCGGTTGCTGATATGAATTTAATTATAATCAGTGGTTATGACGGCCCACAACCCGGCAATACTTAAAAACCGCTGAACGACGATAACTTCGAAATCCCAAGACGGTTTGTTAATAACCGTTGGGCGGCCTTGCGGCAAACTTAGTCACACGTATAACCGCTTATTGATCAAGCCGTTGTATTGAAAAATATCAAATGTCTCCAGAGAACCAGCCTCGGTTATTTCAATATGCGGCATTTAGCACCCTAACGCCTGATACGTCTTGATGAATTTTTCCAACACCTCTTCATCAATGTTCGGGAAATACTATTTTTCTGTGCGCGCTATTACAGCCGCTGGGATAGCAATCATATAAGCTTGGGTTTTTATGTAAGCCCTAACAAAAGCTATCGCCATGTCTAAGCTACAACCATTCGCGCGTTGCCACCAGCGATGAAAACCCGTTCAAGCCAATCGGTACGCCCACTTGGGCAACAATATATCCAATAACATCGAGTTCTAACTGCTGAGGTGACGGACCTTGCTATTTACGTATTGCCCTTCACCGGCCCTATAAACGTTAACCATTTAAGCCGCGTCACCTAAGATAATAACTTATGTTTTATCATAATCAATGCCCACTTTATGGCACGCATATTTGAACGCCACCAAGGGCTGCCCACCGCAAAATAGCAGGACCGCAGACCCTTCTAATTTATCCCAATGGAAATTAGCGTCAGCTTCGCGGTCCGTTAAAAAGAGCCCATCCATTTCTTTGACTTGGGCAAAATGAATAGCAGTCGGAGCTTGGCCTTTATTCAAAACATAGAGCCTTGGCTCAACGCAGATTGACCAACATGGGCAAAGCCGTCTTCAATGGCATCAATACACCCCCTTCCCTGTGGCTGCCACAGACTAATTTGGCTCGAGCACTTCCGCTTGCAAAAAACCCACCAAAATTGTCAAGAGGAGGGGTGAATAAAAAGCTAAAATATGATGAATCAAATATTAATTTGAGCTATTGTAATGTGTCATATTTTTTAAATATAGTGCCTCTATCAAAAATGAAAGCGCACGGCAACAGTTGTCCCCATGTCAAAAACGCTTCCAATACTCATGGTGCCGCCGTTCAGCTTCACCAATTAATTAATAATCGAAAGCCCTAAACCCGAGCCTTCGTGTTTGCGGGTCATACTGTCGATGACTTGTCCAAATGGCTCGAGCACTCGTGGTATGTCTTACGCCACAATACCCGTATCCGTATCCATAATTTAAACAGCCAATTTAACGGCCAGATCAACATTTACGGATTCGTTTTCAGGTGTAAGTTTAACTACATTTAACAGTAAATTCAATATTGTTTGTTTCATATGAAGTGGATCGGCATGCAATACAGGCAACGGGTCCGACATATCAACAAGTGACGTGATGCCCGCTTTCTCCACCTGAAACAAGGCTATTTTAGCACAAGAATTTATAACCTCTAAAGCATTAATGTCCTCTGGATAAGCTTCAATCTGATCTACTTAAATCCGAGATGAATCTAGAATTTTGTTAAATAATTGTAGCAAATGCTCTCTTGATTTTCGTACATTTTATCCATATTCGATGTACTCAGGCACCGCATCCTTACTAGGCATTTCATCTGCCAAAATTGATGAAAATCCAATGATCGAATTTAAGGCTTTCCTAAGCTCATGACTCGTATGGGCTAAAAAATTAGTTTCGTCCGGTTCTCAACTTCAGCTTCATCCTTAGCCTGCTTTAGCACCATATCATCGGCTTTGCGTTGGGTAATCTTTTTCATGATCGACACGTGATGAATAATATCACCCTGATGGAGTAGACGGCGCAACGCGTTACTTTTAGGCAAGTCATCAGGACGTGTCAGGTTCTCGTGTCGTCCTTCAACAAATGGCCTTCTTAATACTCAACCATTTCTCAAAACCCAGCATTCATTCGCTCTCCATAACTGCCATTAGGACCATGTAATACAAATCCAATCATGCTCGTTTCAAACAAACTGCGAAGCAGCATTTCAGCCCATTTCATCTCCTACGTAACACGGAACTATTCCATAATATCAGAACCCGTTCTGCGGTACCCACAAAAGTTACCGGCTTCATCTGCCACCTTCCGCTTATATGGATACGTAAAATTTTTAAAAGGATAATGCACCTCAAGATCTGTAAAATGGATTTCCCAAACACTTTTTTTCTTTTATCTATTATGAGAGAGAGTCGTTTTCCCAGTTAAGCTTTCAGTTCAGGTCCCGTAACCTCTTTATTACGGTTTGATAAATAATTAAAACGCAATTTTGCATCCATTTATCAAAGCCAACCAGATGCTATATCGCTAAAGTTTGTCAGGCGTTGGTTTGCGTGCTCAAGCTCGCCTGTGCGTTCGACAACCCACTGTTCAAGCTCTGAACGCACGGCCTTCAGCGATCTCTCAATCCGTTTTTTCTCAGAAATATTAATGGTAGTTTTAAGGGTGCCGCCGTACCTAATTTTGTAAAAATTAACGCACGTCCATCGGCCAATCGCCCGCGTTATCTCAACGTTTTTGCACCAGCCTCAAAAATCGTGACCCGCTTTTTAATCCAAGAATCAACAACAAGCAACTTATACGCGTAAAACCCTCACCATAAATCGTTAGGATTATTTTCTCAAATGTAAAATCAATAGCTATCAAAGGGTTGGCTATATTTATTGTTCGATCGAACCAATCACCCCATACCATCAATCAATGCGGCACCGCCCTAGGCTATCAATGATAACTTTATACAGCTTATAAGTTAAATAGATATCAGACACCTAATTACTATTACCGCTGTTGAAGAGCGCTCTACTTACATCTATTTAATAATTACAATAGAATTTAGAAAAGAAAGCAATCACTTATAGCGTTTGTTACGTTTGTAAAAAGCCTATTTTTTCACGAATTTCCCGCAAAATCGGCTCCGCTATGGCACGGGCTTTTTGAGCTCCAGTTTTGATAATAGCATCAACATGATCAGGCGCTGCCATCAAACGCCGCGTCTCATCTTGAATTTGTGACAGCTTATCAACGGCCAAGTCAGCCAATGCGGGTTTGAAGTCTCCAAAGCCTTTGCCGCCAAATTCAGTCAAAACTTGTGCCGATGTTGTATCACTGAGCGCTGCATAAATGCCGACCAAATTTGACGCGCCGGGCCGGCCTTTTAATCCAACCATTTCGGTAGGCAATGGTTCCGCATCGGTTCGGGCTTTGCGAATTTTTTTAGCAATAGTATCCACATCATCAGTCATGTTAATTCGTGATGCATGCGAAACATCTGATTTGCTCATTTTTTTAGAGCCATCCCGCAACGACATCACCCGCGTTGCTTCACCAAAAATCAAAGGCTCAACGATCGGGAAAACCTCTTCACCGTAATCATGATTAAATTTTTGAGCAATATCGCGGCATAATTCTAAATGTTGTTTTTGATCTTCACCTACCGGCACGTGGGTTGCTTTATAGGCCAAAATATCAGCCGCCATTAAATTTGGGTAAGCATACAAACCAACCGATGCCCGCGCCTTGTCTTTGCCCGCTTTGTCTTTGAACTGGGTCATCCGGTCCAACCAGCCCAACCGCGCAACGCAATTGAAAATCCACGCCAATTCTGCGTGTTGCGGCACTTGGCTTTGGTTGAAGATGATATTTGTTTCAGGATCAACGCCCGATGCAATCATCGCCGCAGCCACTTCGCGAGTATTAGAGCGCAGCTCAGCGGGGTCTTGCCATACGGTAATGGCATGCAAATCCACCATGCAAAAAATACATTCGTAATCGTTTTGCAAACGTACCCAGTTGCGGATCGCACCCAAATAGTTGCCCAAATGGAGGTTGCCGGTTGGCTGTACGCCAGAAAAAATACGCTGCATGATCACATTCCAGATTGTTAATTTATAATAACCGCCGATTTATGCAGACTCCAGACCCACTGGTCAAGAGAGGTCAAACTGTTCTGTCGGATATGGCGACAAGATAAATCAGCACCAACACAGGAAGCCCCATGGCAGCCGTTCCAATAAAAAACATCTCGTAGCCAACGCTTTCCACCATCACACCCGAATACCCGGCTAGAATTTTTGGCAATAGCACCATAATCGAGCTGAACAATGCGTATTGAGACGCGGTAAACGATGTTGAGGTTAAGCTTGATAAATAAGCAACGAACGCGGCCGATGCGATGCCAGCGCTCAAATTATCAGCTGAAATAACCACTATTAATACGATAATATCATTACCAATGATCGCCAATAAGGCAAACAACAAATTAGATGCCGCCGCCAAAACAGCCCCAACCATCAAGGCCTTCATGATTCCATAGCGAACCGCCAAAGCACCCCCCATAAAGCCACCGACAATAGTCATCACCAGGCCAAAGCCTTTCGAGATCCGGCCAATCTCTTGTTTTTCGAACCCTAAATCAATGTAAAAGACATTCGCCATAACCCCCATAAGAACATCTGCGATTCGGTAGGTAGATACCAATGCCAAAATCAACAGGGCCGTTTTGCCGTAACGCTTAAAGAAGTCCGTGAACGGGCCTAAGTATGTTTCTGTAATCACGTTCTTAGGCACAAACTTTGTTGTAATCAAAATGTAGCACATTAATGCGGCCCCGATGACAGCAAAGCTCAAACGCACTGTTTCCACCATAAAACTAGCTAAACGAGATGCCACGAAAAGATCATTCGTAAGGCGAGTTTTAGCGATATCCACAGCGCCTGCACTAATCAAGAACACGACAATAAATGCACCTGTGGCGCACAAAAAACAGCCCAGGAACTGGAAATAATCAGAACTGCTTTTCAAATGCGCATCGTTTTGGGTTACAGATTTCGGCTCTGAGATAATCAATGTCGTCACAACACCGATCACCATAACAATCGCCATCGCCATGTATGTTTTTGACCACGCGGCTAAATCATAACCATTTCCACCGTCAAAAAACCCGGCCAGTTCCAGCGCACCCGCGCCTGCCACAAGCATCCCAATCCGGTACCCCGCAATGTATGCGGACGACATAATCCCTTGTAAATCAGTGTCTGCGACTTCGATCCGATAGGCATCAATAACAATGTCTTGGGTCGCCGACGAAAATCCCAAAAACACGGCAAACGTAGCCAAAGTTGCTAATGATTGGTTGGGGTCGCTGGTTGCCATTAACAACAACGACAAAATAATCAGAAATTGCGAGACCAATAACCAGGCCCGCCTACGTCCTAAAATTTGGCTCAAAATCGGAACCGGCAACTTGTCAATCAGCGGGGCCCAAATGAATTTGAATGCATAACCCAATGCCGCCCAACTGAAAAACCCAATGGTCGCCCGGCTAACCCCCGCCTCACGCAACCATACGGACAAAGTTGAAAAAATAAGCAAAATCGGAATACCTGCTGACAAGCCCAAAAATAACAATGCAATCACTTTGGGGTTTTTAAAGGCCTGATATACCTCTGCCCAAGACCGCGTATGGGTTTGGCTACCCATTAGCTTAACAACTCCAGACACGCCTGCTGCACTTGATCTTGTGTGACCCCAGCCACACACGGGAAAGATGCTTTTGGGTCTTTGCGCTTATGACAACGCCAAAAACAGTGATAACAATCCATCCGCTCATATACAAACCGCACATTATCAGGCGTTGCTTGTTCTGGATACGGAGCAAAGCTACCAAAATGCCCACCGCCAATCACCGCCACGGTCGGCACACTCAAACCAATAGCCAAATGCATGGGCCCTGTATCGTTGCTCACAACCAAAGTTGCAAATTTTAGAATATCCATCAGCCCCGGTAAATCAGTTTTACCTGTCATGTCGATAATATTTGCATCGATTGCCGCATCGACTATCAAGTCAGCCTTAGTCTTTTCATCCGCTTTGCCAACAAACACCGCGCGAACACCGCGCGTCACAAGCCATTTTGATAACGTAATATAGTCTTCCAAGGGCCAGCGCCGCCCATATTCATTGCTACCAGGGTTCAACACGACATAAGGCAAACCATCTGAAATTTCCGGGGCTTGATCGCGCCATTTCAACACAGGCGGAATGGCTTTAACGGGCTCACATGCATAGTGAGAAACAAATGCTGCATGGCGGTCCAGCTCGTGAATCGGGTACAACCCCGTATCAATAACATCCGTTGTTTGGCTTAAATAATAAGTAAATTCAGACCGCGTTGGTTCGTTGATGTACGGATACGAAACATATGTATTTGGGGCACCCGTCACCCAAGCCAAACTATCAGCCATCAATGCGCGGCGGAAAAACGCATCAGACACCACGGTTTTTGGCGCCAAATAGCGTATTTTCATATTGATGCCAAACCGATACAAAGGTTTTTTCGCATAGGCATGCTCGTTGATCGAAATCACCCGGTATCCAGCGAAAACTTCATCCGCAATCGACTGCCAACTGTTGCAACCAATCACCGTAATTTCAGATTTA
>CALJEW010000308.1 GCA_938074585.1 uncultured Rhodospirillales bacterium
TGTTGGTTACGGTAACATTGGCACACAGCTGTCGATGTTGGCTGAAGCCATGGGCATGCGGGTTATTTTTTCTGATCATACAGACAAGTTGCGCCATGGAAATGTAGAGCCGGTTCATTCATTAGGTGAATTGTTAGAGCAATCGGACGTGGTGACCATGCATGTGCCAGATACCCCGGCAACGCGAAACATGATTGGCGCTGCCGAAATAGCTAAAATAAAAAAAGGGGCTTATTTCATTAACAATGCACGCGGAAAAGTGGTTGATTTGGATGCGTTGGCAGCTGCTTTGAAATCATGTCATTTGGGTGGTGCTGCTATTGATGTGTTTCCAACCGAACCCGGCTCTAATTCTGAGACGTTTGTATCGCCTTTACAAAATCTAGAGAACGTTATTTTAACGCCTCATGTGGGTGGCTCAACCCAGGAAGCTCAGGAGCGGATTGGTGAGGAAGTGGCTCGAAAGTTAGTTGAATATTCAGATATCGGATCGACAGTTGGGACTGTTAATTTTCCGCAAGTGCAATTGACATCAAATCCATCGGGCACTCGGTTTTTGCAAGTCCAGCGCAATTTGCCCGGTGAATTAGGCAAATTAAACGATGTCTTTGCATCTAAAAAAGTCAACATTGCCAGTCAATATTATCAGACTGATGGTGAAGTGGGTTACGTTGTTTTGGACGCCGAAGGCGCAGTTGAAAACGCTGATGCAATTGTTGCTAAAATCCGTAAACTCCCCGGCACTATCCGCGCCCGTAGACTTAACCGGTTGAAATAAATACGCTTATTCTGTTGCAACGCCGGTTCGGCTGGGCGGTAGCATCGTCGCCCGGCGCTCAAACTCGTCGGCTTCTTCGTTCCGCTCCATGGCGCGCAATAGGGATGCGTAATTTTGAAGCCCGGTGACTAAGCTGGGGTGGCCTGGATCAAAGTTTTTTTCTTTAATTTTGATGGCCCGTTTTAACAATGGCTCGGCCCCTTCTAAATCACCTTTCTTTTTATACAACAGTGCCAAATTATTTAAATCTGTGGCGACGCCTGTGTGATCAATGCCCAAAGCTTGTTCATCAATAACCAGTGCGCGCTTATATAAAGGTTCTGCCGCTTCGTAATTGCCGCGCGAGTAATGCAGAAGGGCCAAATTATTCATCGCTGTCGCTGCATCCGGGTGGTTTTTACCGAATCGCTTTTGCAAAATTTTCAGGGCTTTACCGAACGCACTGATAGCAGCTAAATGTTGCCCAGCTTGATAGCTAGCGGTGCCGTATTTGTTCAAATATTCGGCGTGCAAATCTTCTTGATAGGGTGGTAAGGCATCAACTGCTTGTCGGTAGTTATCTGCCGCCGTACTGGAATCCAAGCGCAACATTTGCAAATCACCGACAATGGATTTAGCAATCGCCGCAGCTAACAAATGTTTTAAGGCGGCATTGCGTTTTTCTTGGCCATAGCTGAATTCTTTATTTCCGATACGCGTTAAAAAAGCGTAGACCCGATCAAAGTCGCCCGCATCTAAAGCATCGTTAACTTGTTCAACTTGAGGCTCTAATTCTAGATTCCCCAGAACCAAATCGCGCAAATTCTTTCGCATTTTGCGGTAACGTTCTGAAAAAGCACGCATATGAGCATCGCGCTCTTTTGCTGCTAAGCCTTTTGATTCTAAAAAGACTTGATAGTTTTTAAATGAAGGTGTTTCAGGGGCGGGTAAGGCCAAGCTAGCCGGAGTTGCTTCGTCAGGAGCTGGGGCTCCATTGGGGGTGCGCCCTCGGCTTAATCGAAGCCCGAATAAAAGTCCGAACAGAGTTGCTGCGATGACCGCTATACTCATGCCTGCCCAACTGGGTATCGAATCGATAAGCCGCGTCAAGGCGCTCATAACTTGACCGAGCGCATCCATTACGTTGGGTGTGGCTTCGGTCGTATTTTCTAAGTTAATTGTCGGTTGCTCTGTCATGGTACTATCAGTCATTTGTATGATCAGTATAACACACAACGTTAAACGTTAAAGGATTGCTAAACCTTTAATTTATTATTAGCTGATTTTAGTATACAATTTGAAAAATTTGGAATTTTATATGTATACATTTGGAATGGTGGGGGGCGCACATGCGTTTGATCCGCTTATTTTGCTATTAATCGCAATTTTCTTTGACGCCTACGTTGGTGAGATGCCGGGTCTTACGCGGTTTGTGAAGCATCCTGTTGTGCTCATTGGTAACTTAATCAATTTTTTAGATGAAAAACTCAATCGTGAAAAACGCGGCGATATGGATCGCATGTTCAGGGGCGCGTTGACGGTTGTTATTGTAGTTTGCGTCACGGGAACGGTCGGCATTTGCGTTGCGTGGTTAACGCTTCACCATACGTTTGGCTGGATTTTAGAGCTTATTTTACTTACTCTTATTTTAGCAGGGCGCAGTCTATACGACCATGTGAAAGACGTGGCCGATGGTTTGGAAATTAGTTTAGAGCACGGGCGCGTGGCGGTTTCACACATCGTTGGGCGCGACCCCAATTATTTAGATCAACATGCCGTTTGCCGAGCTGCTATCGAGACTGCTGCTGAAAATTTATGTGATGGTGTTGTTGCTCCGATTTTTTGGTATGTGCTTTTTGGGTTTCCGGGGTTGATTATTTACAAAGCCGTCAACACCATGGATTCAATGATTGGTCATAAAAACAAAAAATACGGAAACTTTGGCATGACGGCGGCGAGGTTGGATGATGTTTTGAATTTAATTCCAGCCCGATTGACCGGGATCTTTTTAATGCTGGCGGCGTTCTTCGCCCCAACTGCAAGTCCCGCGGGTGCGTTCAAAGCCATGTGGCGCGACGCCAGTAAGCACAGATCACCCAACGCTGGATGGAGCGAAGCGGCCATGGCGGGCGCGCTGGGTTTGGCTTTAGCTGGACCACGCCGCTATTCAAACAAAGTTATTAAAGATGCATGGATTGGCATAGGCACAGCGAAGGCCAAAATATCGGACATCGAAAAAGCGCTCTATATGTATGTGGTGGCGTTACTGATCAATACCGGGTGGGTAGCGGCAATTGCAGTTATTCGCTTAAGCACCGAATAATGGATATAGGGTCAGGTGCTTGTTTAAATGATCTGCCAATAGGTCAAGGGTCTGTTCTATTTGTAAATCATAGGCAACAGACTGGGCTGCGCCACTCCTGAAATCACGTAAAAAAGAAGTACGAAAAGCATCGCCAGCAAAAAGCCCATGAACGTATGAACCTAAAATGAGTCCGTCTTTCGATCTGGCACCATCGGGGCGATCGTTTCCCAATATAAGCCACGGT
>CALJEW010000309.1 GCA_938074585.1 uncultured Rhodospirillales bacterium
GATTTGTAACGAAATCACACTTGGCATTCCTACTGAGCGTATCGATAGCATTTTTAAAATTGATACAACGCTTTCAAATCCGGGAACCAAAGGCGAGGTTGTTAGTGGTTTGGGTATTCACGTTTGCAATAAATTGATCCAAAAATGTGGAGGTAAGATCGATGTCATTAGCCAAGAAGGACAAGTGGCGACATTCAAATTCTGATTTCCTCTTACTTGATAAAGAACCAACGAGGCCTAGGTGAATGTGGTTGTATGTGTCTTTTTCGTCCAATCGTACTTTTCAATAAGTGTTTATAAATGACGTCAATACTACTTTCAAATGAAAAACAGTACGTACACCGCCTGGGGTGGCTAATCCTATTGATGTTAATGTTGGCACCCGCCTTAGTCTTGTCCGTCATATGAGTAGCTTAAGCCAAGAAACGTTAGGGCGGCGGTTGGGTTGACGTTCCAGCAAATCCAGGAATATGAACGCGGTTCCAATCGGGTAGGCACATCACGGTTGTATCAATGTGTTGAATTTTTAAATTTAACGGGTTGTTTTTTTTTAAAGAAATACCGGATAAAATAAATTCTCGGTAATGGGTATATAAAAAAAGGCATGATGGACAGTGAACAAAGCGGCATTGATGTGGACCCTTTAAGTTGCCGTAAAACGATTGAATTGGTTGAAAATAATTACCACATCCCTGACCCACAGGTCCGGCGCACTATATATGAACTCAAGAAAAAACTTGCCTGTTCCCCCAATCACGGTGGCAACGGCACCGAGTAAGCGAGCAAACCAGTTACCAGCCGTTACAGCGCTTCCAAACGTTGATTTCTGCTGCAGGATGGGGGTGCGTTCCATCAATTACATTGTAGCGGTCATACCCTGACGCCGTTATACACGAATGGTTTGTCATGATTCGAAATTGTGTTCCAATTGGGTATTTGCTGAAATTTATAATTGATGATGATGAAATTTGGCCATGCTCTTGATGCACGCTTGCCACTTTCAAGCCATCAATCACATTCCCCGTATTCACATCGCAAACCAAGCCAAAGGCACAATCGTCCTCAAGAACTCTGGTCGAGCGGTCTTTTGATAAAGCTAATCCACCAGCATCGATCAATAATTGATTTTCACCTTCTTGATGTGCAATGACCGTGGTCAGGACAGTCAACGCAATATCATCCATAGTGCATGAGCCAATACCGGCTTGAAACAAATCGCCAAACATATAAACGCCAGGCCGGGCCTCGGTCACTCCGTTTAAGTGGCGCGCATACAAAGCGGTTGGGGTTGAGCCAACACTGACGATTGGGCATTCCATGCCCGCGGCGCGCAATGAGTTTGCAGCGTCAACAACGGTATTGCGTTCTTGATCAGCAATATCAGCCATTTGATCAGCTGTCCGGCACCGATACGAATGACCCGCATGGGTCAAAACACCAGCGATTTCGACATTAGGAGCGGCGTTAAGAATATTAGCAATTTCCATTAATTTGGACGAACCCGGCGTAACACCTGTCCGGTGTTCACCACAATCCATCTCAATCAACACACGGTGTTCACCACTATGGTTCGCTATAGAATGCGCGACGGATGGATGATCAATTAAAATTTTCAGATCGATCCGTTTTGCCCGGAAAGCAGCCGCTTGGTTCAATCGAGCCGGTGCAATACATGCCGCCAATGTCATATCGCTTAGGCCGTTCTGGGCAAAGTATTCAACTTCGCGAAAGGTGGAAACGGTGATCCCACCAAAATTACCAGCAACGGCCCGTCGGGCTACGTCTATGGCTTTAGAGGTCTTTAAATGGGGACGTAAATTAACGCCAAGTGACTTGAACCGGTTTGTCATTCGATCGATATTCTTATCGAGCTTATTGCGGTCCAAAATGAGGGCTGGTGTTAATATATTAAAGTATGTCATTTGAGCACTTTACGGGGCAAAATTATGGTATGGCACGACCGGTCCT
This sequence comes from uncultured Rhodospirillales bacterium, assembly GCA_938074585.1. GTDB lineage: Bacteria > Pseudomonadota > Alphaproteobacteria > Rhodospirillales > Casp-alpha2 > JABMNT01. The sequence continues at coordinate 1,969 of CALJEW010000309.1, forward strand.
TGCTCGTTCCGAACATTTTACTATACTGCGCCCGCTTATCACCTGCATCGTTGCACATAGGAAATTCAAACAGATGACCCAAGATATCAAAAAAGTCGTACTCGCCTATTCTGGTGGCCTAGATACCTCCGTTATTTTGCGCTGGTTACAAGACACATATAACTGTGAAGTCGTAACCTTTACCGCTGATTTAGGGCAAGGTGAAGAATTAGAGCCCGCCCGTCAAAAAGCCGAAATGATGGGCATTAAAGACATCTTTATAGAAGACATGCGCGAAGAGTTTGTCCGCGAATATGTATTCCCGATGTTTCGTGCGAATGCTTTGTATGAAGGCACCTACTTGCTTGGAACCTCAATTGCCCGGCCTTTGATTGCTAAGCGCCAAATCGAAATTGCCCTCGAAGTCGGTGCCGATGCGGTGTCTCATGGAGCAACCGGAAAAGGCAATGATCAGGTTCGGTTTGAGCTGGGTTATTACGCGTGTAACTCAGCCATTAAAGTTATTGCTCCTTGGCGCGAATGGGATTTGAGTAGTCGAACCAAGCTGATTAAATATGCAGAACAACATCAAATTCCAATCCCGAAAGACAAACGCGGCGAATCGCCTTATTCACAAGACGCGAACCTTTTGCATATCTCATCCGAAGGAAAGGTATTAGAAGATCCTTGGATTGGCGCTGACGATAACATCTACACACGTATTACACCCCCTTGGGACGCCCCTGATAAAGTTACTGAAATTACTATCGATTTTGAAAAAGGTGATCCCACGGCCATTAATGGCGTGAAGCTATCACCAGCTGAGTTGCTTACCAAGCTGAACAAATTGGGTGGCGATAATGGCATTGGTATTTTAGACATTGTTGAAAACCGCTTCATTGGTATGAAGTCACGTGGAATTTATGAAACACCAGGCGGAACTGTGTTATTCCATGCCCGTCGTGCTGCAGAAAGCCTGACCCTTGATAAGGGGGCAATGCACCAAAAAGACGAAATTATGCCCCGCTATGCAGAGCTGGTTTACAATGGTTTCTGGTTCGCCCCAGAACGCGAAATGCTTCAGGCTTTGATCGACAAAGCATCGGAGCGAGTAACAGGAACTGTGCGGCTTAAGTTGTATA
>CALJEW010000310.1 GCA_938074585.1 uncultured Rhodospirillales bacterium
TGGTTATGGGGAAGCCCGCATATTTTTAAAGCACTAGGGTGGCGGGTTGCAGTACGGATGTATTTAGATGTAATTGATTTGCGCCATTTTCCCAGCAATAAATTTCAACAAAACAAAGCATGTGTCCAGCAATTCCTTGACGGCGGGTGCCGGGATCAACATAGATGCGCCAAAGCTCCAAACCATTATCCTCCCATTGTTCTAATCCGAGCATCCCTTTCAGCGTGCCGTTTTGTTTGGCAACCCAAAAGTTGCCGAAGTGTTGTTTATAGTAATCGGAAATGTGATCTATTTCTGCAGCTAAAGAGCGCCCAATATACTCTTCAAATGGTTGCTCCGTGCCTTTGGGTGCAATTAAGCGATTGATTTGAATGAATAAGCCCGAAACACTTTGTTTGTCGCCGTCTTTAAAGGGGCAAATGCTCAAAAAATCGGTTATTTTAAGTTGATTAGTTTTCTATGGGCGGGTTAATTAAGCTTTGAGTTTGCCTGTCATTATCCGCAGTCAAGGCACGTTCGTTTGAAATTGTCACTTTTCCTTCGGCGATCAGGCGAACTGCGTGCGGATATATTTTATGCTCTTCAACCAAAATCCGAGCGGCCAGAGAATCAGCTGTGTCGAAGGATTTTAGGGGGACGGCGGCTTGAACAATAATCGGGCCTGTATCTATTTCTTTGCGCACATAATGAACCGTGCATCCCGAAAACCCTACACCAGCATCAATGGCGGCTTGTTGGACGCCTAGGCCTTTAAATGATGGTAATAAGGACGGGTGGATATTGATCATCCGGTCGCGCCAATTATCGCAAAACGCATCGGATAACAAGCGCATGAACCCGGCCAAACAAATTAGCTCCGTGCTGTTGTCTTCCATCGCTTTGGTCATCACCCGATCAAAATCTGCCCGTGTAGGGTAGGCTTTATGATCAACAACCAAAGTTGGGATTTGGTTTTTTTTTGCACGCACTAGACCACCAGCCGACGCCTTGTTTGAAATTACTAATCCTATTTGAGCAGGAAACTCAGGAACAGTACAGGCGTCGATCAGGGCTTGCAGGTTGCTGCCATTGCCTGAAATTAGAACACAGAGGTTAAGCTTTTTTAGCTTTGCCATTGGGCTTCAGGATTGGATATTTGAATCGCTGGCGTATCACCTGAAATGCTGACGACACTGCCAATTGTGAATACGCGTTCCCCATTGGCTTCAAATACACTCCGTAAGTGCTCAACTCGGTCAGGGGCTATAATGCACACCATGCCAACACCACAATTGAATGTCCGGTTCATTTCATCAGATGCAACGCCACCGGCTTTTGCAATCCATTTGAAAATATCAGGGACCAGCCATTCCGCCGCATCCAATTCAACGCCCAAACCATCGGGCAATACGCGCGGGATGTTTTCAGTTAGTCCGCCACCTGTAATGTGGGCCAAGGCATGAACACCGCCTTCGCCTATGGCTGCTAAACAGCTTTTGACGTACATCCGGGTTGGGACCAGCATCGCTTCACCTAGTGTCGTATCTAGATCAAAGGGAGCCGGGGACTGCAACGTTAGTCCTGCCACTCCCACAACTTTGCGGGCCAGTGAAAATCCATTAGAATGCAAACCAACAGACGCCAAACCAATAACAACGTCGCCAGTAGCAACTCTATCACCGGTTAAAATATCGTCGCGTTCAACCGCACCAACGCAAAACCCAGCCAAATCATAATCGCCAAGAGCATACATGCCAGGCATTTCAGCCGTTTCGCCACCAATCAGCCCGCATCCTGCTAATTTGCAGCCGCCCGCTATCCCTTTAATAATAGCCTTTCCCACTTCAACTTCTAATTTACCCGTTGCGAAGTAGTCCAAAAACAACAAGGGTTCTGCGCCTTGAACAATCAGATCATTGGCGCACATAGCAACCAAATCGATGCCAATTGTGTCGTGAATGTTCATGGCGGTGGCGACCATTAATTTAGTTCCAACACCGTCGGTGCCACTGACAAGTATGGGATCTTTAAAACCTGCGGCCTTTAAATCAAATAAGGCTCCAAATCCACCCAGTCCAGATGTAACGCCGGGGCGGTTGGTCGATTGGGCTAAGGGCTTAATTTCTTCAACTAACTCGTTACCGGCATCAATATCAACACCTGTGTCTTTATAAGTGAGCGATGGTGAGTTTTTTTGATTATCGACGCTAATGGGTTTTTCCTCCGGTGACCTGTGCTAACATAGTGGTCTATAGTTGACAAAATAAACGGATACAAACGGTTTGCAATGAACGATATTCTATCTCGGCGCATTTACGGTGCTTTTTTTAACTTTTTTGTTGTTTTTTCAGTCGCTTTTGCTTCTGTTCGCCCTGCGTTGGCAATTACGGATGTGTTTGAGGTCCGAAATGTTATTGTTGATGTGACAGATGAATCGGCCAGTCTAGCCCGAAAGAAAGCTCTTAGGCGAGCATCGTCCATCGCATTTCAGCGTTTGTTGGAACGCTTAACGCTGGTTGAAGACCGTGAACGGTTGCCTCTGTTGGACCAAGATGAAATATCAAGATTCGTCAACAGCTTTGATGTGGCCGATGAAAAGACGGCTTCAAAGCGCTATTTGGCGAAGTTAAGTTATAAGTTCAAACGGACAGATGTGCGTAATTTGCTCAAAGACTTTAATTTGCAATTCGCTGAAACACTAAGCAAGCCCGTGTTGGTTTTACCTGTTTATCAGGCTGCGGGAACAATTGCTTTATGGGATGATCCAAACCCATGGCGTGTTGCGTGGGAAGTGGCGGCTGAGTTTGTTGGAATGGTGCCGCTTGTGCGTCCTGCGGGGGATTTAGCTGACGTTGGATCAATTGGCGCAGAGCAGGCCATTCAAGGCGATCGCCAACGTTTGAAAGCGATTGCAGATAGTTACGATACGGGGGATGTGATTGTTGCGTATGCGAAATTGCGTCTAGAAGCAGCCCAGGCGCGTCAACGCCTAGAAGTGTTTGTGACACGCTACGGCAATGACCCTGAACCGATTACCGATGAATTAGTATACCATCAAAACGGAGGTGAACAGATTCCTGCCTTTTTAGGGCGAGCGGCCGTCGCGGTGGTTAAGCATATACAAAACACGTGGAAGCACGAAAATTTGTTGAAGCTCAATCGGCCGAATATTGCAGTTGTTGCTGTGCCGATTAACGGAATTCAAGACTGGTTGTTAATTCAAGAGCGCTTGAAGGTCGTTGCTTTGATCCAAAAATCGGATCTTGTTCTATTGTCGTTAGATGAAGCTCGGATCAACGTGCATTATGTGGGTGAGCCGGAGCAATTGCGTGTGGCTTTAGGCCAAGCTGATTTGACGATGATACAAGAAGAGGGGGAATGGGTCATTTATTTGTCTGATATCATAAAATCCGGAAAATTCTGACCCTAGGATTTAAGTGAACGCACCCAATTTTATCACATTTGTACGATTGTTTTTTGTGCCCATTATCATATGGTTGATCATCAAGGATGATTTGCGGTTGGCATTTTGGTTGACGGTAGCTGCAGCCATTAGTGATGCTTTAGATGGAATTATTGCTAAGAAGTTTGATTGTATCACTACGTTGGGGGCTTTTTTAGACCCAATTGCTGATAAGGCACTGCTGGTTTGTTTGTTTATTGTACTTGGGCATCAGGGGTATATTGCCACTTGGATCGTAATACTTGTCGTTTTTCGTGATTTACTGATTGTTGGCGGTGCTCTGATGTTTCATACAATCACCCATTCTTTAGAAATGGTCCCGCTTAAAATCAGTAAAATCAATACAGCGGTGCAGTTAGGTTTTGTTGTCGGTATTTTAGGAATTGAGGGATATTCAATAGACGTGGATAGGCTGCGGCCTATGCTTCCTTTTATTGTAGCGCTAACATCAGTTTGGTCCGGAACGGCATATGTCTATTTGTGGTCGCGAAAAGTATCTGAATATGAGGCGGTTGACGATGATACTAATTGGTGAGGTGAGCAATGAATAAAGATCGTAAAGCAGTTATTTGGTTGGCTGGAATTTGTGCATTTGGATTCATCATTCATTTGTTTAGTAGTATATTGCTGCCGTTTGTTGTTGGTATGGCAATTGCGTATTTTTTGGATCCTGTTGCGGATTGCATGGAATCAAAAGGGCTTTCACGCGGAGGTTCTACGTGTTTGATTTTGCTTACCTTTTTTGTAGCAGCGATTACTCTTCTTTTGTTGTTGATCCCCTTGTTACAAACCCAAGTTATTGAGTTTGTAAATTTAGTACCGAAGATCGTTAAAGCAGGACAAGCCCAAATTCAGCCCTATTTAGAGCAATTACGTGCCGATTTACCGCCCGATGCCATAAAGGGAATTAGTGAAATGGTTGGAACTTATGCAGGTAAAATAGCCAATTGGCTGACCATAATTTTAGCTGGTCTTTGGAACGGTGGTGTCGCTCTATTTAACGTGCTTTCGTTGATTGTTATTACCCCCATAGTTGCGTTCTATTTATTGCGCGACTGGGATACGATAACTGCAAAGGTCGACAGCTGGTTGCCACGCCATAACGCCCCCACCATTCGTGAACAGTTATTGGCTATCGATGGAACAATCGCGGGCTTCGTTCGGGGGCAATCTACTGTATGCCTCGTTTTAGCAGCTCTTTACGGCATTAGCTTAACTGTCATTGGCCTTGAATCGGGGCTTTTATTGGGGATTGGTGCTGGGTTAATTTCGTTTGTTCCCTATTTTGGGGCTGCGGCGGGTATGATTGTTGGTGTTGGAATTGCGATTGTTCAATTTCCAGAGTGGACAACCGTTGCCATTGTGGGATCGGTGTTCTTGTTTGGTCAAACACTTGAAAGTTATGTGTTAACACCTCGATTGGTCGGGGACCGCGTTGGATTGCATCCGGTATGGATTATTTTTGCCTTGTTGGCGGGTGGCGCTGTAATGGGGATCACTGGTGTTCTTGTAGCTGTACCTGTCGCCGCAGTGATTGGCGTTTTAACGCGTTTTAGTTTGACGCGTTACTTGGCAAGCGATCTGTATAACGGCCATAAGGATAAAAACGCGTGATTGCAGACCGTCAATTAACTATGGAATTTGATCATCGTACGTCCCAAAGTGGTGAAGACTTTTTGGTCGCTGATTGTAATAACGAAGCCATTGATTGGATTGATACTTGGCCTAATTGGCCGGCACCAGCGCTGGTTATTATTGGCGATGCAGGGGCTGGGAAAAGTCACTTGGCAGCGGTGTTCGCGGCCCACTCAGGTGCGCAATTCATCAATACCAATGAGTTCAGTTCTATTGCATCCGATATTGCTAACGATCTGATTATTGAAGATGTTGATCGCATCCTAAGTCCAGAATTAGAACAGCCACTTTTGCACGTTTATAACGCAGCTAAAGAAGCATCGCACCGGATTTTAATGACCGCTGCCACACCGCCAGCGCGATGGGGTATTGCGTTGCCTGATTTACGGTCACGCATGAATGCAACTATCAGCGTTCGAATTGGCCCACCTGAAGACACTTTAATTAGGGCGCTTTTGGTGAAAATGTTTGCAGACCGTCAAGTCCAAGTTTCAAGCGATGTCATAACGTATGCCACCAGCCGAATGGAGCGCTCTTTTTCAGCCGCACGGCAAATTGTAGATCTTGCGGACCGTTTGGCACTGGCAACAAAAAAGAAAATAACTGTGCCCTTGATCAAACAGGTCTTAGAAAATTTAGAAAACACAGGAGATACGTAATGGATTTGGGAATTTCAGGTAAAAAAGCAATTGTCTGTGCGGCTTCCAAAGGGCTTGGAAAAGCCTGTGCCATATCATTAGCCCGCGAAGGGGTTGATGTGACTATTTGTGCCCGAACACCGGGACCCTTGGAAGCTACAGCAGAAGAAATTCGAGCCTTGGATGGTGGGGGGGTTACAGCCATTCCGTGCGACATCACAACCGATGAAGGCCGCGATAAAATATTGGAGCAATGCGCGAATCCAGATATTTTGATTAATAACGCAGGAGGTCCACCGCCCGGTGATTTCCGCAACTGGGATCGTGATGCGTGGATAAAAGCTATTGATGCAAACATGTTAACGCCAATTTTTTTGATCAAAGTAACGGTCGATTGGATGATGGAACGCAAATTTGGGCGGGTCATCAATATTACATCATCGGCTGTTAAAGCACCTAATGAGTTGTTGGGTTTATCAAACGGAGCACGGGCCGGTTTGACTGGATTCATCGCTGGAATTGCACGTAAAACTGTAGCCAATAATGTGACGATCAATGCCGTGTTGCCGGGTGCGTTTGATACTGATCGGCTACGCAGTAATTTCAAACATGTGGCTGAAAAGACTGGTAAAAGCGTTGATGAGGTTGCTACCGCACGGGCAGCAGAAAATCCAGCTAAGCGACTGGGTCAAGCGTATGAATTTGGCGAGTTATGTGCTTTTTTGTGCTCTGACCAAGCGGGTTTCATTACGGGCCAAAATATTTTGATCGATGGCGGTAATTATCCTGGCACATTGTAAGGGTTCATGACATTGGCATAGTTATTAGTTAAGATTTAAATATGGATAAAAATAGTGCCCCAACAATCAAAGCATCGGCTGAGGTTTTGACCTTAGTCTTACCCCATGATGAAACGCCGCTTGCTGATGAAATTTTATCAGAATCGCCCAAGCGTTTCATTAATCGTGAGCTGTCGTGGCTGGCCTTTAATCGTCGTGTTTTAGAAGAAGCATATAACATATCTCATCCGCTGTTAGAGCGGGTTCGGTTTTTATCGATCTCGGCTTCTAACTTGGATGAGTTTTATATGGTTCGCGTCGCCGGGTTGCGGGGGCAAGTTCAAGCTGGGGTTAAGACCCACAGTGATGACGGCTTGTCACCCCGCAAACAGTTGGCAGCCGTTCGCGCTAATTCAGCTCAACTTATGGCTGAACAAAGCAAATGCTGGGATGTTTTGCGTACGGAGTTATCGGATAGTGGAATTGCCGTTTATGACAATGGATCAAAACTAACAGATGAAGAGCTTATATGGCTTGAAAATCATTTTATTGAACACATTTTTCCAGTTTTAACACCGATTGCAACCAACCCCACCCATCCGTTTCCATTCATTCCAAACTTAGGATTTTGTTTGGTTTATATGTTAGAGCATGATGGAACTGAAGAGCCGCTTCGGGCGTTATTACCTATTCCTAGCTTGCTTGAGCGGTTTATTCGATTGCCGGGCGATGACATTCATTTTATCCAAGTTGAAACTGTTATTGACTTGTTTTTAGACCGCCTGTTCCCAAGTTACAAAATTCAACAAACCGGTTGTTTTCGTGTACTCCGGGATAGCGAAATGGAGATTGATGAAGAAGCTGAAGATTTGGTTCGGACGTTTGAAAGTGCTTTGAAGCGCCGGCGTCGGGGGTCAGTCATTCGTTTGACATACAATGCTGATATGCCCGATGATTTATGCGATTTAGTGACCCATGAATTGAATGTAGATACCAATGATACATTGGGGCTTGAGGGTCTCATTGG
>CALJEW010000311.1 GCA_938074585.1 uncultured Rhodospirillales bacterium
GCCCCAATAAAGCCAACCGGAAAGCCTAAAATGACAGCTGGTTTAGGTGCGCCGTCCAATAATAATTCAAGTAACCTGAACAACGCAGTCGGCGCATTGCCAATCACCACCACAGCCCCGTCCATGTGATCCATCCAATAATCGACCGCAGCAGCGGAACGGGTGTTGCCAATCTCTTTTGCGTGAGCGGATGTTCGATCATCGTTCAACGTGCAAATGACTTTATTTTCAGCTGGCAAGCGCGAACGAATAATTCCTGCAGCAACCATTTCAGCATCCGCTAAAATAGCTGCGCCTGTGTTCAATGCAGTGCGCCCGGCTTGAACCGCTTTAGTATGATAGCGCAAATCGGAAACAATGTCGGGCATTCCACACGCATGTATAAGCCGGATCGCAACCTCGGCCATATCGCCCGTTTCGCCACCGGTCAGCTGATCCAAAGACGCTTCGTTACGTACAGTATCGAACGACTGACGATAAATTTCCGCCGGGTCGTGGATATACTCATAAGGAGTATCGCTCATTGCCAAGTCTCAGTCTTTATGTGGGTTGTCGTGATCATGAGCTTCATGGCCATCGGTACCGGTGGCCGATACATGCTGATGGTGACCGACTTGCGCCGTGCCAACATCGCTTTCGTACCTAATAACTTGTTCTCGGTATTTACACAGTAAACAGTTCATGGTGTTAGAACCACCCAAAGCTTCTTCAATGCGATCCACAAAACAATCTAATAACTGTGTATGATCGTTTAAATGCGATGCGTTCAAAACTTCAACGTTGGGGTTTGCTGCCGCCGCTTCATCGGCCCACGCATAAATACGCCGAACCAAAATGCCTGTAAATAGGAAATAAGGGAAAACAATAACTCTTTTATACCCTAGCTTCATGGCATGTTTCATGGCTTCATCAACCAACGGGTATGCAACGTCGGAATAGCTAACTTCAGCCCAGCCAAACCCCATCCCTTCCCATAACATACGGGCAACTTTATGGACGTTCGAGTTGGCATAAGAATCGTTGGTTCCACGCCCTACCACCATCAACAAGGTTTCTTTGCGGTCAACTTTGGTTGCGGCGGTGGCTTCGCATTCTTCTATGCGGTCGCGGGTGGCTTTAAGCAATTGTGGATCAATGGCTAAATCGCGACCAAATATAAATTCTATATCTGGGTGTAAGGCGGCAAAGTTATTAATTTCTGACGGCAGGTTGTTTTCTAAGTGTCCAGCGGCAGAAAGCATGCCCGGTACGCAAATGATCCTTTTTGCGCCACGCTCGATTAGTTTTTTAAGGCCTGTTCTGATCACCGGCGTTGCAAATTGCAAAAAACCACTTTCCACATTATATTGAGGTAAGCGCTCGCGCATGTGATTGACTAATTTGTTGAATTCTTCTACGGCACCGTCGTCGTGGCTACCATGACCACAAATCATTATGGCTGTTGAGCTGATTGTTTCCATCAATTTGCTTGGTCCTTTGCCTCCGAGCAGTTTTAAGGACGAGCGGCTCTGCGACCCCTCGCTGCTCAAATGAACTGGTCATCGCCTCCGGTCCTATTCTAGCAAGCGAACCATAGCGGTAGTCGGAGGATGGAAAAAGCACGTTCACTCACTATTTGTTATTTTGCTTGTAATATTTATTGATATATACCAGAGGTCATTTTTGTTGGAGGATTTCTATGGCAGATGCCGAATTGGGTTTTACGCAATCGTTGTGGTCCGCAACGGCCGAAGAAGCACCTAAAACCGGGGCATTATCTGGCATTACAAATGCTGGTGTGGTGATTGTTGGTGCAGGTTTTACCAGCCTTTCGGCAGCGCTTCATTTGGTGGAAGCCGGGCAATCTGTGGTCGTTGTGGAATCGCAAAAAATCGGTTGGGGAGCTTCGGGCCGCAATGGTGGACAAGTTAACCTGGCGTTTGATGTGTTGCCTTCCGGTATTAAAGCGCACTTTGGCAAAAAGCGCGGAGACCGGGTTCTTAAGCTTATTGATGGGGCTTGTGATCTTGTGTTCGAATTAATCGAACGCCACACTATTAAATGTGCCCACAGGCGCGTCTCTTACATACGCGGTGCTTATGGTAAACGAGGACTTGCTGAGGTTGAGCGTTGAGCTCGGGAATGGGGCGACTATGGAGCGCAAGTTATTTTAAACATAAAACAAGATACGGACAGCGTATTAGTAAGCCGCTTTTTTGATGGCAGCACGGAAGATGCGCGAGGTGGCAGTTTGCAGCCCTTGTCTTACATAAGCGGTTTGGCCCTAGCGGCCATGAGTGCGGGAGTAAATTTTTTACTAAAAGCCCGGCCGGCTCCGTTCAGAAGACGTGGGATTATTGGCAAGTGATAACCCCAAACGGTTAAGCAAACGCGCCCCATTTATTAATTTGTACCAATGGATACAGTGGTGATCTATGGCCCAGTTTTAAAAAAAAATCTAGTACCTGTTGCCAGTTTGCAAACCGCAACAGAGCCGCTATCTGATGATCTTTTGAAACAGATTTTGCCCAACGGTCACCACGTCTCTGAAACTCGCCGGATTATGACTTATTTCAGGATTGATGAAGGTGGCCGGTTCCAAATTGGCGGACGAGCTATCCCCTTTAATGCCACCCTCCTGCGTGCAGACACAACACATTTGAAAACAAAAGCGATTCGTATATGCCCTGAATTAGCAGACGTACGCTGGGAGTTTGAGTGGGGTGGTTTGGTGGCAATCACCAAAACTCATATGCCGTATTTATTGAAATTAGATCACAATGCCCATGCGGGGTTTGGCTATAACGGGCGCGGTGTTGCGATGGCAACACGGATAGGCCAACAATTGGCGTATTTGGTTTTGGGGGAGGACGTTCCCATGGTACAAACATTGGGGGCGCCTTTTATATTCCATTCCTTTCGCAATATTGGCATCGCATGGCATATGATCACGGGCAATGTTCTGGACCAATTTGACGGGTAATCGATTGCATATGGGGGTTGCTTTCGCTATCACTCGGACACCGCATTCACTGGAATCTTTATGTTATGACCGTTATTCAAAATCCATCGTTACCAAAACACAAAATCAAGTTTTTGCTTTTGGAAGGAATATCAGATTCTGCGGTGCAAATTTTGACTGGCGCTGGGTACGAAAATGTTGTGTGCTTAAAAACGGCGTTGGACGGCGATGCTTTGAAAGCCGCATTACAAGGGGTGCGGGTTTTAGGTATTCGATCGCGAACCCAAATGACGGCAGAAATGTTGGCTGCGACTAATAGTTTAATGGCCGTTGGTTGTTTTTCTGTTGGCACCAATCAAATTAATTTAGATTCGGCTCGCCATAAAGGTATTCCAGTGTTTAACGCGCCGTTTTCGAACACCCGCAGCGTTGCTGAATTGACCATGGCTGAAGTAGTTATGCTGTTTCGCCGCACCTTCCAGCGCTCAACAGCAGCCCATAAGGGCGAATGGCAAAAATCAGCCGAGCAGTCTTTTGAGGTGCGCGGTAAAACGCTGGGTATTGTTGGTTACGGTAACATTGGCACACAGCTGTCGATGTTGGCTGAAGCCATGGGCATGCGGGTTATTTTTTCTGATCATACAGACAAGTTGCGCCATGGGAATGTAGAGCCAGTTCATTCATTAGGTGAATTGTTAGAGCAATCGGACGTGGTGACCATGCATGTGCCAGATACCCCGGCAACGCAAAATATGGTTGGCGCTGTCGAAATAGCTAAAATGAAAAAAGGAGCTTATTTCATTAACAATGCGCGCGGCAAAGTGGTTGATTTGGATGCGTTGGCAGTTGCTTTGAAATTAGGTCATTTGGGTGGTGCTGCTATTGATGTGTTTCCAACCGAACCCGGCTCTAATTCTGAGGCGTTTGTATCGCCTTTACAAAATATAGAGAACGTTATTTTAACGCCTCATGTGGGTGGCTCAACCCAGGAAGCTCAGGAGCGGATTGGTGAGGAAGTGGCTCG
>CALJEW010000312.1 GCA_938074585.1 uncultured Rhodospirillales bacterium
CCAGGAAAGCCGTTCAATACCCCGCGCCAAGAAACTGTTCCCGCTCCACATAAAGAACAGACAGTGTAATTTTACGATCTATATTATAAGTATTGTGCATGCTGCAACCGTCGTGCGCAGCTTAAAATAAAGATTCAGTTACTTATTTTTGATTTACATCAAAATTGATGTGTTCCATGTGTTGATACTTTTCAAACTGCCTCAAAATTAACGACAAACGATCTTTAAATGGGGGGGGACGCCCTATATCAAGCAAGGGTTCTGCTAATTGTGCGAAAGCCGAATTTTGAAACTCAAGCGATAAACTAATTCTTGGTTCGTTTGCATTCGCAGTAACATACGCGCTCCAATGATAGAGGTCTTGAGACCAGCCCAGTACTGACCCCGCTTTAGCTGGCAACAAAATGGCATCATCAGTATTAATTTGGGCGGGGTCTGTTATGGCGGGATCGTACAACATTTCGCGAGACCGAGGCAGCACGACCATACACCCATTTTCCTTAGTTGCATCCGTTAATGGGACCCACAAGGACATACTCATCAGCATTGTACCTCCATCGCTGCAATCAAGCCGGGTTTTGGCGCTACAATCTGTATGAACAGGCCAACCAGACGCGCCTTCTTTTACAGGAATATGCCAAGCCCAAAAATTTGGGAGAAGAGAAAACCGATCCCCCAAAAAAAGTTGGATGATCGGCCGCAAGCGATCAAACAAGGCCCAAGGCTGATCATACACATATATAAAAACGGGAGGTAAACCGACATTACTGAGAGCATAAATACCCTTCAGAATGTGGCCTATTTCAACCTCATCAAGAAGCGGGGGCATCTGCAAATAACTATCACGTTCTATAGAATCGGACAAAGCCCTATAAGTAGAAGGTGATAGGGTGATCGGATCAGATATTGAGCAAGTCCCGCTTAAGCTTAATTGGGGGGCTAAATGCTGCCAAAAAGCAGTACAATATAGATCTTTCCTCATGCCTTAAGTACGCTTTGGGTCAAGCTTTCTGGAAAACATAAAGTGACGCATGTCCCCTGATGTAGTAGGCTTTTTAATTCTATCGTACCCTGATGCATTTCCATTAAGTGATTGACCAACAAAAGCCCAAAATACTTTCCCTCATGGGTATTTATGAAATTTTCCCGCGCTTGCCCAAAGGGCTGAAAAACTAATGGAATATCTTCTTTTGCGATCCCAAAACCTGTATCTTTTACAACAGTTTTATGTTGCCCGAAATCATTAATTGTGGCTCTGACTTCAGAACTTCCACCTTTCAGAGTGAATTTTGAAGATTTAGAGAGCACGTTCAGTATGATTTGTTTAATTCGCGTTCTATCGGCAACCAAAGAAGGAAGAACATCGGCTATATGAATACTTAAATTAAGCTCAGAACGGTCAATGCGTTCTTGTACCACAAACAGGCAACATCAATCGAGAGTTTTAATTGAGCAACATTATTGGATTCCTCCATCATTCTAGCTTTGATTTTCGAGATATCTAAAATATTGCTAATGTTATCAAGTACAAGAATAAGCCCTGCTTTGACCATATTAACATAGCACATTCCTTTGGTAAAAGTGTCAGCAATATTAGCGTTCATCTTTTAGTACTGTTTATTGCTATAGATGAACCGATCATCCGCATAGCAAAATGCGATCCGGTCTGAATGGACGTCCAAATAGAAATCAGCCTTTGTATGGATCTTTTATGCTCTTTACGTGCGCCTGGATCAGCAATGATCGCTCCAACGAAATGATTTCCCCTAAATTTACCGTTATCATCAAAAAAACTTAATTTCCACTTACTCGAAAATAATAAAACTCTTCATTTGGAGCTTGGTATTTACAGACAAAATCCTGAAAAGGTTCGTGTTGTTCGAATTGAGTATTTTGGGCCGTCCATCGAGCTTCGTTTAATGGGTCAATTTCAGCAATTTGAGATCGGGGTTTCCCTTTATTTGCCAAATATTCATTATTTGTTATTGAAACTCGATGATGAGATTGGCATATGGCACGTTTTTCCGTAACCGTTTCCCAAAACCATCTAGGTCTGGATTCTGCAAAGTCATGAAATCGCTAAGCATCTGTTTGGGTTTTTTGATAAAATTCGGATCCGCAGACGGCAAAAAACAATCCGCCAACAAAAAGAAACATCACGCTAGTGAATGGAAAGGTTTGTAGGTTAAAATATTTAAGATTACATGAGTATGCAATGCTTATTAATTTAATATCAATCTTAAGGACTTTTATCAGTATAGCAAAATCGTGATTATTTAATGAGAAACTCACGCTTTAGGTTCTGGGTAATGCGCAAAGCACCGTTTTTGATATAATTTATGAGGAATAATTCTTATTTAAATGCCGTTAACTGCAATTTTAGTAGATTTTAATCATCAAAGCCTTGATCCGTCTAGTTCTCCCCCTATATTTTTCATCGCTGACGTCTGTAATGATTTGTCGGCAAATTGAGTTAACAATAAATAATGCCGATCGAAGTGCCGCGCTGTCTATAAAGGCGCCTATATTGATTGGCACAAAAATATGGGATGCGTGAATGTCGCAATTGATTCTTCTCGAACAGCTGTCTAAATCGTTTGGTGCTTTTTCGGCCGTAGACGGCATTGATCTTGCCGTTCCAAAAGGTGAAGTCTTAGGGTTTTTAGGTCCGAACGGGGCAGGAAAATCGACGACAATGAAAATGATTGCTGGATTTTTGGAACCAACTTCTGGACGTGCAACAGTTGCCGGCTTTGATGTCAGCAAATCTCCGGTCGAGGTCAAATGCCGATTGGGCTATATGCCAGAAGGAGCCCCTAGCTATGGTGATATGACGCCGGGTTCTTTTTTGAACTTTGTTGCTCAAATCAGAGGCTTTAATGGGGCCGAAAAAAAGCGCCGCATTGATGAAACGGTTGAAAAAGTACGACTTTCTGAGGTTTTCCACCAACAGATTGAAACGTTATCAAAAGGCTTCAAGCGCCGTGTTGGATTAGCGCAAGCGATGATCCATGACCCAGAAATTTTAGTTTTAGATGAGCCTACCGATGGCCTAGACCCGAACCAAAAGCATCATGTTCGTGGCCTCATTGAAGAAATGGCCAAGGATAAGGCAATCATTATATCAACCCACATCTTGGAAGAAGTTGAAGCCGTGTGTTCACGGGCTGTGATTATTGCCAACGGCAAGTTATTAGCTGATGGCACGCCAGCAGCCTTAATTGAACGTGATCCACATCATAATGCGGTCGTTGTTTCGGTTCAGGGTGATGGCATCGATAAAGTGCGTGAAGTACTTTCTACCATGGGAGCTGTAGAAGTCGTTGCTGGCCGTGCAAATCAAATTCGTTTGATTGGATCAAACAGCAAAGACGTGTCCCAAGTGATTCGCGAAAAAGAATTGCCGATTGAAGAAATTTATGTGGAACACGGCACATTGGACAACATATTCCGGCAAATTACAGCTCCGAAGGGGATCGCAAATGCGTAACACCTATATTATTGCCAAGCGGGAGTTCGTAGCCTATTTTACAACGCCTGTTGCTTATGTGTTCTTGGTTATTTTTTTGGCTATGACCGGCTCGTTTGCCTTTTTTTTAGGCGGCTTTTTCTCCCGTGGACAAGCTGATTTGGTGGCTTTCTTTAGCTATCATCCTTGGCTTTATTTAGCTCTAATCCCTGCGATTTCGATGCGGTTATGGGCTGAAGAGAGAAATTCAGGGACCATTGAGCTGTTAATGACATTACCAATTTCAACAACTGAAGCGGTTTTTGGTAAATTTATGGCCGCCTGGGCCTTCACTGCCATTGCCTTGGCTCTGACGTTCCCAATGTGGGTAACAGTTAATGTTCTGGGCAATCCAGATAACGGCGTAATAATCACCAGTTATATGGGCAGCTTATTTATGGCCGGTGCGTTTTTGGCCATTGGCGCGTGTTTATCGGCGGCAACAAAAAGCCAAGTCATTGCCTTTATTTTGGCAGCGACTGCGTGTTTCTTATTTACTATGAGCGGTTTGGATTTGGTTCTAAACTTCTTCAGGGGTTGGGCGCCTGATGTATTGGTCGACACGATTGCATCCTTTAGCTTCCTAACCCACTTCCAAGCGGTGACAAACGGCGTGATCGATTTGCGCGATGCCATCTTCTTTTTATCGCTAATCGCATTCTGGCTTTTTGCCAACGTGATTGTTGTCGATATGAAAAAATCGGCTTAAGGGGTACCAATCATGTTTTCAAAATCAAAAAACCAAGCCTTGGCTTTCTCTGGATTAAGTTTAGCTGTTGTGTTTTTGCTCGCGGTTAATGTGTTTTCCAATGCTAGCTTTAAATCGCTGCAATTGGATTTAACCGAAGGTCAACTGTTCACGCTATCTGACGGCACACGATCTGTGCTAAACGATATTGAAGAGCCGATAAAAATAAAGTTATTTTTCAGTAAAATCTTGGGCGAACAAAGCCCAGAACACGCGGTTTACTTCAAGCGTGTAAAAGAATTACTGGGCCAATACGTCAAGCTTTCGGGTGGCAAAATAGATCTTCGAATCTATAACCCTGAGCCATTTTCAGATGCCGAAGATATGGCTTCTGCGTCCGGCGTCAAAGGTATTCCGATAAATAAGAATGGAGATTTGGGCTACTTTGGTTTGTCGGCTTATAACTCGACAGACGACGAAGGTTTGATCGGTTTCTTATCACCTGACCGCGAAACTTTCCTTGAATACGACATGACCAAGTTGATCCATTCAATTGCAAAACCTAAAAAACCTGTGATTGGTATTTTAAGTTCATTACCTATGAACGGTGGCATGGGTCCGCGCT
The DNA here is from genome assembly GCA_938074585.1 of uncultured Rhodospirillales bacterium. Lineage (GTDB taxonomy): Bacteria > Pseudomonadota > Alphaproteobacteria > Rhodospirillales > Casp-alpha2 > JABMNT01. Next base: position 4,822 of record CALJEW010000312.1, read on the forward strand.
CGGCGCAGCAACCGCGTTGGGCAATTGTAGATCAATTGGGTGAGTTTTTTGAAATTTTACCCCTTCCCCGTGAAATGTTAAATGTTCCAAAAGACGTTGACATTTTGATGTTAGTTCATCCAAAACGCCTGCGCCCAGCAATGCAATATAGCATTGATCAGTTCACCCTTCGTGGCGGTCGGGTTATTGCGTTTGTTGATAATAATGCTGAAATTGCAGCCCGGCCTGGCCCCAATGCCAAAACAGATCCAGTATCAGAATTTGATCCTCTGTTGGACGCGTGGGGCGTTAACATGGTCAAAGGCAAAGTCGCTGGTGATATACAAACAGCGCGCCGAGTTAATGTTCAACAAGGCAATAAGTTAGAGACCACAAGTTATGTGGTTTGGTTATCGTTGTTGCCTGAAAACATGGCAAAAAACGATGTGATTACTGGCGAATTGCAAATGATCAACATTGGCTCTGCTGGAATTTTGCAAGCCATTGAAGGGGCTGAAACAACCCTCACGCCACTGCTTCAAACCAGCGCGCTATCGATGGAAATTGAAAGCGATATTCTAACCCCGCGCCCAGATGTGGTTGCGCTGTTTCGGAACTTCGTGCCAACCAATAAAAAAATGACCTTAGCCGCCCGTATTTCTGGAAAAGCAAAAACTGCATTTCCAGATGGCCCTCCGGAAAAGGTAATTGACGCTGAAAAGGCTTTACCACAGCTTAAAACGTCAGTATCTGGAATTAACGTTATTGTCGTTGCTGATACAGATATTTTGCGCGATCGGCTTTGGGTTGACCGTCAAAATATTTATGGAAACCGGACCTTGGTTCCCCATGCAAATAACGGTGACTTTGTCATCAACGCTGTTGACAATTTAAGTGGTACGGATGCACTGATTAATTTACGCGGTCGTAACCGGGCACAACGCCCCTTCAAAATGGTTGAAGAAATCCGTCGTGAAGCTGAATTGAAGTTCCGCAATAAAGAAAAGGAACTCCAAGACAAGCTGGTTGATATTCGGGGCAAGTTAAACAAAGTATTGCGCCGCGAAGATACAACGGGAGAAGTCATAATGAATGCATTAGAAAAAGAATCTGTCGATAACTTCCGCTCTGAAATGACAAGCATAAGGAAAGAGCTACGCGATGTTCAGTTGGCCTTACGTCAGGATATTGACAAGCTCGATTCATGGCTGAAATTTATTAACATTGCAGCAATTCCATTGGTTCTATTGATCATATCATTGATTTCAGGACGGTTACGCCAATCTAGACGGCGTGCTGCAGCGCCTGCTGAATAATCTAAATGATTTTTCAATAATTGAATACGTTACAGACGACGCTTTAAGGAAAACAAAATGACACCTCGCCTTTTATCTGTTCTCGCCGTGGCTTCTTTGGTTGCTGTTGCTGCTGCTGGATATGCGGTCAGCCAAGAACGTAGTTTCCAGACAGTAACCGTTGGCTCGCCGGTATTTGCAGGGTTCCGTGAAACACTAAACGACGCGACTTCGATTAAAATAGTCCACAATGCAGGCCAAATGAGTCTGGTTCGTAAAGACGGCAACTGGACCATGAATGAAAGCGATGGTTATCCAGCTGAGTTTCAAAACATCCAAAAGGTCCTAATCGGACTTTCTGAATTGGTTTATGTGGAAGCCAAAACCAAAAATCCTGAGCTGTTTCAAAAACTGGACCTTCGCGATCCTTCAATCAAAGAATCACGTGGCCGCCACATAACGGTACTGGGTGTTGACGACAAGCCGCTGATTGATGTTATTTTGGGTAAAACTAGATACAATATGCCCGGATCAACCCGCGACGGCATTTATTTCCGCTTCCCAGATCAAGACCAGTCTTGGCTCGCCATTGGCCAGTTAGAAGCCAGTAAGTCGCCTGCCGATTGGTTGAAGACAAGCATTATAAGCGTAGAAGGAAACACCATAAAACAAGCCATATTCATGCATCCCGACGGGGAAGTCGTGCTCGTTGAAAAGTCATCCTTAGAAGATATTGAATTTGATCTGATAGGTATTCCTGTCGGCAAAAAACTTAAATATAAAACCGACCCAAAAAATATGGCAACGGTTTTGGAAGACTTGAGACTAGATAATGTTCGTAAATCCAGCCACTTTGATTTTTCTGATGAAAAAACCATTAAAGCGTCGTTCGTAACCTTTAATGGGTTGACGGTCAGCCTAAAAATGATTGAAAATATTGTGTCTGCTGCGGTTGAAGACGAAGATGATGTTTCGGCTTATTGGGCCATATTTGAGGCGTCGGGTGAAGGAAATGAAGCGCTTGAGAAAGCGAAACAAATTACAGATCAAACTCAAGGTTGGGCTTTCCAATTGCCTGCTCACAAAGCATCGCGCTTGAACAAACATTTAAAAGACATCATCCAAGACATAACAGCCGGATCTTAATTAAAAACATATACTCAGGTAGTCAGCTTTCTTGACTTCTTATATTGATGAGCGCAATGATTTGCTCTTCTAAATTAAGATCAATTTGTTGATCACAATCGTTAAAAATGTTAATAGGGGTATGTCTAAAGCATGCATATTGTTGCAGATAGCGACCTATTCCGCCGCCTCGCTTTTGATAATCCGTGGTGGGAATTAAAGGTCGACACCAAAATTCAATTCAAAAACCCACCCAAACGCACCTTTTATAACGATTTTTTTAAAACGTACACAGACATGCCTTTGGGGCAAATTTTGGCATTGGCGGGTCCATTAAAGGCTGGGAAAACCGTTTTATTACGACAATGTGTTGCTGGATTAATCGAAAGCGGTGTTCACCCATCATCCGTTTTTTACTGCAACATGACTGTCCCCAGCTACACAGCAACTGATGTGACAAGGTTGTTTGAGATGTTTTGCCGTCGGTTCCACCACGATAATAATGCCGAAATTTATATACTGTACGATGAAGTCCAGTACGTTAAAGATTGGGAACCTACACTTATTAAACTCTCAAAAATACGTCCAAAGGCGCGTATTATAGCGGCAGTATCGTCGGGGGCTCCCGCGATTACATCGGGCCAAACATCCCACGAAGGCCAAATTTATACGTTTGTTTTACCGCCGTTGACCTTTTTAGAGTTTTTACGGTTTCGGGAAACCGAAAAAAGGTTGTTTGGCGACATTGGTGATAAAATGTCGAATAAAATGTCGCTTCGAAGCAATATTATTTCAGCATTGAACGCAGAATTTTATCGCTACATCAATTTTGGTGGTTTTATCGAAGGCATTATCATATCGAAAGAGGGCACCCCTGCCCCAACGTTTATCCGCGACAGTGTCTCTGACCGGGTTTTACATAAAGATTTAGCCAGCTTGCATGGCATCAATGATGTCCAAGAGCTTAACCGGCTATTTGCAGTCTTGGCTTTTAATACGGCCCAGGAAGTCACGATGGATAATTTAGCAAAGATGGTTGGGATTGCCAAAAATACATTACGTAAATATTTGGACTATTTAGAATCAGCCTTTTTAATTCGCCGCCTCCCACGTGTTGACCGCGACGGAAAACGATTTCAGCGTGCCGTATCCTTCAAAGTCTATTTAACCGCACCCTGCCTGTATGCAGCACTATATGCGCCGGTTCCAAAAGATAATCAGCTATTCCAGCGCTTAGCAGAAAATGCTTTAGTTGGACAGTTTTTAGGGACGCCAGAGATGGATAACTTAGCCTATGCCAGTTGGCGCGGAGGAAGCATTGATTTGTTAATCATGAATCCAGACACCGACATTCCAGATCATATATATGAAATCGATTGGGCTAACCGCTATGGTCGCCCTAGCAAAGGCCCTGATAAACTCGTCAGTTTTGTTGAAGGTACCAACCGAAAAGCCAAAACATACATACTAACCGCAGACATAGCACGTCCAGCATCAATGCGCAGCATTGAACTGACACTCACCCCCATTGCTTTGTACGCCTATTGGTTAGAGCGAGAAGCGCAGCTCTAACTAACTAAATTTTGATTTTTTATTTCAAAGATAAACTCATTCAATTGTCTGGTGATCAGCTTGATGCTTTTATTCCCGCTTCAGCTCAACGGTATGAAGTTGTTCAATGCTTATCATACGATGAGGATCTAATGGCTGAAGCAAACAATCTAAAGAGTTTTGAAACAGCCACAGATGGTGACACTGATGAGCCTCAAAAAACAGAAATTGAAATCTCACCAGCACCTGATAATAATAGATCAAACAACCTGATGTCTTGAAATTTCGATTTGACCTGATCAGCCATCCTGTAATTCCCATTTGATATTTCCCTTTTCGGCAGCAACCCATTTGTCGTCGATCTTGACGAGAACAACAGAGACGACGAGTTCGAGAGATTCTATGTTCGCAAAAATGCGGACCTTGCGGGTGCGCCGCTTGAGTTCTTACTGGATGCTACGCTCAACAGAATTGGAGGTGCGCAATCGGCGGCGATGATTGTCTGGTAAGGTGAACACAGCCAGTCTCTCTATCACATTGTCTTCAAGCTATTTGGCGAGATAAGGGGTCTTTTCACGATAGCTCTCGACCAGCAGAAATCGCAGGTTTTCCGGCTGGGCGTAAGGTGAATGGCATTCTGCGCCAGATCGAACTGGCAACGTTGCCACAAAACCAACCAAACACGGCCTTCCTCGCCGCCTTTAGACCTAAAGAAGGCTCCCCAGTGCATCGCGGCTTCCGACAAGGCACAAGAGACACCCAACACCTGGAGATATTCATCGGGACCAATGCCAATGGTGGAAAGGACGGCAACATCCCGAACTACACCATTAAGCCGCACTTTCTCATATCGGGCATCCACGATTAGATAGTGTATTTAGCCCTAGAATCGGCTGCCCCAGGCGGATAATTCATCATACAGCAGTTTTGTTGCCCGGCTGACCTGAGTGCTGGCCAGGCTTTCAATACTAAACTCTTCTATGACGGCTTCGGCATCGCGGTTTCAGACCCCTTTGATATACATTTCAGCCACAACCCGAATAACGGTACGACTGGAGCGCCATCCCCGTTCCAGAGATTGCGGAAAGAATGGTTGGCCGCACACCTCAAGCTGGTCGGTGGCCTTAGGCACACTGACGCTCAGAGTGACCGCAGGAGTATCAACCTTTTTGCTCTTGTAACCATTGGCATAGCCCACGCCACCAAATCGGTTGATAATGCCCCACACCAAAAAACTGTTCCCGCTTAATACACATGGGCTGGAAATTCGTTGAAATTCGAATTTCAGACCATGAAATTTTGGAAATGGTTGTTAATATTACTAATGTTGAGCACGCGCGGTTAACTTTAATCCTCAGGGGTCGAATTCGCCATTCATATATGAAGCAGGCTTGCCCCGTGCCAGATGCAAATATTTACAAGTTTTTGCCAAAAAACCAAAATGGTTGGATACGGCTTCTATAACATAACATATTTATTGATAGGGGTTCTTGTCCATTATTCAAGTCGATTTACGGGTAATACGAAGCTCAATTTAAATACGAAAAAGGCGGCCCTTATAGAAAGAGCAACATTAATTTAGAGCTTATTGACCCAAACGAAGCCGTAATGCATTGAGCTTGATAAATCCTTCTGCATCGCGCTGGTCGTAGACATTATCTTCTTCAAAGGTAACAATATCTTCGTCATATAAACTATTCGGTGATTTGCGACCAGTAACCATAACATTAC
>CALJEW010000313.1 GCA_938074585.1 uncultured Rhodospirillales bacterium
GATTTAATATTACCATCGGCCAATTCAAAGCCTGCAGCTTTGCCCATCATTATGAAAAAGAGGTAGCCAATAAAAACTATGGTGAAAAAAACAGCGATAAAAATACCAGAGTTTTGGTAAAAAAAATGTGATAGGCGGGACACTAATAATGGTTTAATTGGGCTGCCTTTTTGTTTAGTATCTTTTTCTTTATCAGTCATCACTTACCCTAATCTTTTGAAAAACGACAAGTAGCATCGTCCTTTTACGATTACACGCATTAGTAATTTTATCTAGTAAGTTTACACTGAACTGTATGGCGACCGGATCTTTCATTTGGATTACGACAGGCTTACCGATGAACAAGAAACGAGAAAGCTAATCGGGCATGATGAAAAAAATTAAAGACACGTCCGTCGACATACCTAAACCGGACAGACACGGACACACCCCTATAAGGGTGTCCAGATGTCCGGGTTGTCCGTAACTTTTAAAATTTCCTATTTAATGTTATGGTGGCTTAGCCTGGTGCGCATCATAACTGACCGCCAACTCGCCTTTTAGAAAGTCTCCGAAGTTCAATGGCTGGAACTTTGCTGTAAAAGCCTGTTGTAACTCCTCACGCGTGTTCATAACAATCGGCCCATGCCGAACCCCACCTGCGAGGACATCATGCGCATAGCACTTCACCAGCTGAACTCGATTGATCGCAGTATTGCAGAAAACACGGCATTGTTCGATCAGGCCTGCGCCACAGCCAAGACGGGTGGCGCTGATTTGATCCTCTTCCCCGAAATGGCATTGACCGGGTATAATATTGGCACCGAACGCATCCGCGCACTAGCTGAACCTAGCAGCGGCGCTATGGTACAGGCCTTGCGCAACATGGCCAAACGTCACAACATCGGCATACTTTGCGGGTTTCCAGAATTGGACGGCGTGCGGGTTTTTAATTCTGCCGCGTTAATTGATGCGTCAGGCATGTTACTTTCCATCTGCCGCAAAGCGCATTTGTTTGGCGACGTGGATCGCGTAGCGTTCAGTGCCGCTGATGCCATGTGCCCGGTTGTACAGTTCGGCGATTGGACGCTTGGGGTTGCAATATGCTATGATGTCGAATTCCCTGAGCTGGTACGCGCTTACGCCTTGGCAGGTGCAGATGCAGTTCTCGTTCCAACGGCCAACATGCAGCCTTACATCGGTGTCGCCATTCGCGTTGTCCCCGCCCGTGCCGAAGAAAACGAAATCTATGTCGCCTATGCCAACCGCGTAGGGAGTGAGGGTACGTTTGCGTATTGCGGTTTGTCATGCGTCACAGGACCAGACGGCATCGATTTGGCTCGCGCAGGACACGATGAGGAAATGATATTTGCTGATCTATCGAAGGATTTTCTGTCGCAAGTGAGACATTCATTATCCCATATTCAGGATCGGCGCACAGACCTTTATTAATATTTGATATGACTGAGCGTCAACTTGACGATGCCACTTGTCCAGTTATCGACACGACCATCATATCACACATAACAAACTTCCGTGGCTTACCAGTGATTGTCATCAGCAACTCATCCACAATTTTGAAATGCGTTGGTATCTTAAAACGAGCAATTTGACCTTGGCAGAATTGACGCAAAGATTGTCCACTTACTTTACCGTGCTTGGAGATACCTATTATTGATTGCATTACTTAAAATTTTCTATTTCTCTTTTATCTCACAAATAATATTGTACTCAAACCGTACTAATTCTTCTGCATCTTTTAGGTTAATTCCACGCTTTTTTAACACATCATTAAACGCCGCATCGAGCGCATCTCTCAAGATCAAATCTATATCGTAATCTAGAATATTAAACTTTTTGGGGAAATCGTTTTGGCTGACCTCTTTGGGGACTATCTTTTTAACATCACTTCCATCACCGAATATATTATTCCACCCTGAGCGGTATTGTGGCGTTGAAACACTTGAAAAATGACTGATTGATGATTGAGACGCTGACTTAGTTTGTGAAACTGCTTTGGATGCTGAATCATCTGCTGTTTTAGTTTCAGTATCGGCCGCTTCAGTACTCGGAACGTCAGTCCTCACAATTTCAGTCTTGGCAACCTCAGTCTTGGCGACCTCATTCTTGGGGGTCTCGTTTTTTTTTGATGTAGTTTCAGCTTTTTTTGGAGTTTTTGTATCACTCATTTTATGGCGCTTTCATAATAAAAATTCGTTAGAGGCATCTAACAACAAGAAAAAATAATATAAAGAGAAAACGCCATGAGCAATTTAAAGTTTTTATGACAAAATGTGTGGCCCGAATACCCAGCCCGTGTACGGGTCACTTAAGTGCTGTCAGCTTAATAAGAACAAGCATCAGATTGCTGCCACAGCCTAAACCTAAAGAATCTTGTCCACGTAGTCCGTAATAACAATGTAATTATTTTAGTTGATTTAGCAAAAATTTAATGCCAAGACGCTCATACTGGTTTTTTTCAAAAAATGGCAAAAAGTAAATGCAAGTAAGTGTTCGTGATAATAATGTCGATCAGGCCCTTCGGGCCCTGAAGAAAAAGCTACAACGTGAGGGTGTGTTTCGTGAAATGAGGCTCAAGCAACATTTCGAGAAACCATCTGAGAAAAAGGCACGTCAGGCGAAAGAAGCCATTACTCGTCAGCGTAAGCTCGCACGTAAAAAAGTTGAGAGAGACGGCTAATTCAAAAACTAACGGGGGTACATAAAAGGTAACGATAGAATAATAGGTATTGTCAGACAAACTTGACGTCCCATTGGTTGCCCCCTAATTCGTTCTCAACGACAGTAAAAAACGTATTGAAATATTTCAAGACTTCGCCGAAAATCATCCGCTTGGCGGTAATTTATTACATTTGTTATACGCCAAGTTTCCGTCAAGTGGAAGACATCTTGCATTAATGCGGCGTCGATATCCGTCACTAAACAGTTCGGTTTTGGGTTGAACGTTTTGGATCAAAGTTCGCGCGAGAAATCCGTAAGAATAGGGCAGGGCGACATTCGAACTGGCAATGGTACCTGGATGAAGTCTTTTTTAAATAAATGGAGAACGCTTTTACTTGTGACATGCTGTTTATCATGAATGTGAGGTTCTGGAATGCTATGTTATTAAGCCACGCAACAAGCC